>DAOVBK010000120.1 GCA_030670605.1 Candidatus Stahliibacteriota bacterium | reverse complement strand
TATTTGTTTCATTGTGGTCATCATGCTCATGAGAAATGGTCACGATGTCTGCTTCCTCGGTGATTGGACCATACTGTATACCACCATCGAAGCACCCAGGTTTGTAGGGGTCAGTAATGACCCTGACACCTTTATTAGAGGTAATGAGAAACGATGCATGTCCGAGAAATTTGATTTTCATGATATACTCCTTGTTACTGAGGTTCTTGATGCGACCTGCAAATACAAAACACAGTATTATATCGTAGGTCGTTTGAAAATCAAGAGTGAGTCTGTGCATACCGGGTGCTGTTGCAGTACATAGTTAAGAAGAACTCCGATAGACTTAAGACTCGTAAACATCCCTTGACGCGAGACTTAAAACTCTTACAATGTTACTACTAATAAAACCTTTGTACCACGTAGGGGGTAGGTTTTGAACGAGGCGTATGTCTGAAAGGGGGAGATGTAATGCCAACAGTGGTATTGTTCATTCTTGTCATCTTTTATATCCTGATGAGTATACCGGGTTCGCGCTATCTTGATTTTCGGAGCCCAAGGAGGCGTCAATAGACTCTTTCGCTGTCAGGTATGAAAGTGGTGAATCATGGTGTGGGGAGCAGGAGACCTTGCATCAGCCAGTCTCGTGTGCACAGCAGACATCACAATTCCTATCTACCTGTGTGCTGCATTGTACATGTAACTGGAAAGCATGAAACAACACATGTAGTGCTTTGGTAACAAGACGGCACACATAAACAGCGCGTCCGTGCATCGGGCTTTTCCCTTTCTGGCGAGCGCAATGTTCGCACCAGAAAAGGAGTCATTATCATGTTACAGAAACACTACATCCTCATCATCATACCGCTCCTACTCTTCGCGGGAAACATAGAGCAGGAGTTTTCTTTTTCGACTCGCGATCTGGCGTTCACCACATCTCATGGCTATGGTGTTGTGTATGACCATGTAACATGCAATGACGATGCCGCGACTGTTTACCTTGCAGCATATACAGGATTTTACAAAACCACTGATGGCGGAGCACAGTGGTATGAATCCATTAGCGGCCTGGGTAGTCCGATCTATGTGACGAGCATGGGTATCGCTCCTTCAGAACCAACGACCTTGTATGCCAGCGGCAATGGGTATGCGCTCGATTACAAGAGTACCAATTGCGGTTCTGACTGGACACGGAGGCCGTTTTGTTCACGAACTGATCAACACGGAGATGGAACCCGGCTCGCATACAATAGACTGGAACGGTCAAGACGTGTGCGGTAACACGATTGCTGCTGGTGTCTATTTCTGTACGCTGATGATTGATGACACAGAGTATGTTGAGAAAATCGTACATGTCAAATAGATGGATATGTAAATAAAGAATCGTTCTTTAGAACAAACTGGTGCGTTCTGTATGTATGTACAGAGTTGACTTGCCAGCCTTTTTCACTACAATAGCTCATGTCACTGCTCACTGACCTTATTGAAAAACTTCAGTGGTTACCTGGTATCGGTCGCAAAAGCGCACAACGGCTTGCATTCTATTTACAAAAGATGGAGAAGGCTCGTGTTAAAGAGCTAACTGAGGCGATTATGCGTGCTCGTCTTCATCTGAAAGAATGTTCGAGATGCCACAACCTCAGCGAACAAGACCCCTGCGAGGTCTGTAGTAATCCGAGGCGCGAACAGGATTACCTATGTGTTGTTGAGCAACCATCTGATGTTATGGTTATCGAGAAAACGAATGAGTACAAAGGTTTGTATCATGTGCTTCATGGCGTTCTCTCACCGATAGATGATATTGGTCCTGATGACCTCAGGATACAAGCACTGCTTTCTCGATTGCAGTCACAAAACGTCTCTGAAGTCATTTTAGCAACGAACCCGACTACTGAAGGAGATGCCACGGCGTTGTACATTGCAAAGCTGCTCAAGCCATTAGGTATCCGGGTGACACGGATTGCGCGTGGTTTGCCAATGGGCAGTGATTTGGATCTAGCAGATATAACAACACTTTCCAGAGCTTTAGAAGGACGAAGGGAGATATAAAGTACCAATCCGCCACGCGCACGTATGGGAGCATAGCGGATTGGTTTTGCCCGCAGTGGATGTGAATTAGTGTCTATCTAATCAATAATACTTTCTCCTGCATTGTTGTCATCACTGTTGCTCGTGAATATGCCAAAAAAATATTAGCTGGTGATCACAATGTCGTACTGTCTGATTCCACTGCAAGGCCATAATGTCTACCTCCTCTTCGAGGCACTCGGGCAGTCTCTCATGCACGGGATTATCATACGTATTCCATGCAATTAGACATATAAGTGTATGGGTAACTGTGTGCCAATGATTGGCACACTTAGTGAAAAAGCTCGATTTTCCAAGCCATTAGATATGCAACAAGGTCTCTTGACAAATAGTCTCAGATACTGTATAATATTTCCACATATGGACAACAGCCGACTCAAGAAGCGCCTTGACGCTGTGCGTGCGTACCTCGACAGTAAGGAATCACTTCGGACGACAGCTGTTCGGTTTAACATCAACTACCGCACACTTTTCAAGTGGGTGCAACTCTACAAACAGGGTGGCGAAAAGAGGTTGCTCGCTTCGTACAAGAAACCGTGGAACAGAATGACAGAGAGAACAGAGGCAGGAATAGTGCGTCTGAAAGAAGAATGTCCGGACATAACGATCCGTGCAGCACGTGATAAGCTACAGAAGAAGGGGATACACGTATCACACAAAGGTATATGGGGCGTCTGGCGAAGATACGGTTATGCAGGCTATAAGAAGATCGAAATCAGTACGGACTTCACAAAGTACTCTGCATCGACTGAGGAGGCGAGTGCAAAACTCGAGCAGGCAAAGCAGCTGTTTGCTGCTGACAAGATAGAAGATGCTGCAGCGATTCTCAACAGTATTCCATCGTTGCCAAACAATGAACTCCTTTCACGTCTCCCTGATCATATGCTTAGTCTTCCCAGGCAAGTTGAGAAAATCGGCGCAATGTTCGGTACAATGCCGTTGTCTCAATACCTGCGGAAACTCCAGAGCCTCTTCACCAGACTCAAGAAAGCACACATGTATTATTCTGCCATACGCATTGGCTTTATTGAGGTATTAGCACTTGAGTGGAGTTACCGCCCACAAGCACAATTGGAGCGCATTGGCGAGCTGAAGATGTTACTGGAAAAGAGCAAAGACTGTTCATCATACATGCTTTTTGACATCCGCTACATGTTATTGGTCTCCGAAGCTATCGCATATGCTGAGCTCATGCAGTTGGGTAAAGCGCGGGCGATTGCGCGGGTGTGCCAGCAGATGCTCGCACACCGGAAGGATGTTCCGGCAAAATTGATGTATGACCTCGGTGCACTCTATTCGTATCTTGAAGAGTACAGGAAAGCGCTGCGTTGGATGTGGAGAGTTTTCAGTACAACAGATCCAGATACAAAGAAACAGTTAGCGCTACCATATGCCGGCTTGCTCTATACGAGCGGCCAATATGACGAACTGAGAAAATTCCTCAAATCGGTTGATAGTACCGACCAATGGGGCAATAGGGCTCGTGTGCTTCTATTCACTGCACAAATGCAACTCATGAAGGGACAACCACAAAAGACTATAGATAGCGCTACCCAAGCGCTGATTCACGCGCGAAGAGACGAAGTGAATCGGCTCATTTCTTTAGCCTCGGTAACGATTGCCTGTGCATACAGTAGCATGGGTGAGACCAAGAAGGCACGGGATATGCTCAGACGGCTCATTCCCCATCTGAAGAAACGAAGATTGATCAAGGACCTCGCATGGTTGACCATTATACTTGGACAAGAAGTAACCGATGAAGGTGGATTACTTGCAACGCATGGTATCTATCCATCAGTTATGCTTGCCAGGTATGTGAGTAAAGGAGACTATGTGCGTGCACATAACTACGCCAAACGCAAAGGACTTTTGTCGCCGTTCTACCGTTACACATTTTTCTTTCCCGATGTTGTCATCTCGCGGCTCGAGAAAGGTAAACCAACGTATCTTCCTAAGGCGGTTCGTATGCTTCCGTTGTTCAATCACAAGAATCCGGTGATTTACATTAAGTTCTTGGGCAGGTTTCTACTCTACAAAAGTCAGATCTATCTGCGCGTGAAGATGCCACCGAAACACATTGCGTTCCTTACACATTTTGCATTCAGGGCAAGTACACCCGGGAGTGCCATTCCGTTACAGCAGGTCCTCCATAATTTCTGGCCGCACACTCGGAATCCTGCACGAAATCTTTCTCACCTACTTGTTGACATCAAGAAAGCACTCAGAATACCACATCACCTCATTACTATTACAGCACGACGAGGTATGAAAGTTGTACTCAACCGAGGTATTTATTTTACCCTCGACTATCACGAATTCGAGGAAGCTCTTGTGCGAGCGCAGGCATTACAGCGGGTAGATGTGTGGGATCTTGCAAGAAAAGAATACGCGCATGCCTTTGAACTATGGCGTGGTGAACCGTTCAAAAAGATGTACGACTCGTGGTCAGAAGATTTCAGAAACGTCGCAATGAACAAATTTGAACGTGAAGTGGTTGAATTTACCAAACAGTGCGTACAGAGGAAAGACTACAAAACAGTTCGGCAAACACTCAAGCGTATTGATAAAATAGTCAATGATAATCCAAAATTGTTTGCCTTGAAATCTGAAACAGGAAAGATACCGACAAAATAACCCCGTCAGCTCCGTTCGCCCAGTTGGAAAAACTCCGTCGTACTCGTATATCGTATTCGTGAAAAGACTGTTTTCCGGAACGAGTACGAACGACGATTCACGAATACGGGTTCTGCGGTTTCTGCGATACTTCTGTGTTTTCTGTGTTTTTCGGATTTGGTGCGTGCAGCGCTTGAACCCCGGTTAGAAAAGGACAATTCTCGAACATCGTACTATGTGTAGCAATTCGTTAAATAACGCGGTTCTTGAATGAATGTGTTGACCAGTTTTTCTAACGGGGTGAGCGCTGTATTACCAGGTTGCCTTTCTCACACCGGGCAACTCACCCTTAAGTGCGAGTTCGCGCAGACAGATGCGGCATAGTCCAAACCTACGATAGTACCCTCGTGCTCTGCCACATCTGAAGCAGCGGTTATATCGTCTGGTTGAAAACTTGGGTTTCTTCTGTGCTTTGTTGATCAAACACAACTTCGCCATACTTCTCCTACTTTCTATTGGTCAAAGGGTTAGAGATGGGACGCTGGATATTCATCGTACTGGTGACTCGTGTCTCGTATTCATGTCTTTACGATTACGAGCGACGATACACGAGTACGAAATCCAGCTTCTTAACCTTGACCTATTGACCACTTTCTATTCTTTTCTCTCAAACGGCATGCCCAATTTCTCAAGAAGGGCAATGCCATCTTC
>DAOVBK010000262.1 GCA_030670605.1 Candidatus Stahliibacteriota bacterium | reverse complement strand
GAGGGGGTGGATGATATTGTAGAATTTGAACCACATGCCTTTGTTGAGGCACTATTTACATAATCTTAGAAGAAAGTGACGAGAATGGAGCCGGCAAACGCCAGCACAACACCAATCGTCTTGCGCAGGTTCATGCGTTCTTTGAGGAGCAGGGCAGCAAAGACGAAAATGAATATTGTGCTCGTCTGATTCAATGCAGATGCGACAGAGGCCTGTGTGTATTTCATGCCACCAAGCCATACGAGCATTGCCGCATAGGCACCGACGAGCGACCCGACAACAATGTGTGTCCAGCTCCGCGTTATAATGAGCGAGTCTATGAGTGCGCGTCGTTGCGGGAAGATGAGGAAGACAACCGCGAGCCCGATAATACCACCACACAAACGAACAAGTGTCGTCCACACCAATGGAGATGTTTCGAGTATTGGCTTCATGATAACGACACCGACCGCCATGGACGCCGATGCGAGAACACCGAGAATAACGCCCACTATCAACTGCTTGTTGTTCTCAGTACGTTTTTCTTTTCTTTTAGTTGCTATCAGGACGGCGCAAATGATCATGACTGCACCGAGCACCTGAAGCAGCGTCAGTTTTTCTTCCAGGAATATAAGTGATAGGGTAATGACGAACGGACTGTACATACATACAACAATGGCGGTCAGTCCGGCGCCAAGGTGATTCAGACTACCGAAAAAGAGCGTGTCACCGATGGCAATCCCAATGAAACCGCTCAAAAGAAGGATCAGATAGATCTGTAAAGGGACTGGTCTGAGGAGCGTTTCGCCAAATACGTAGACTGTCGGAATGAGAAGCCCGAACGCAAGGAGATTCTTGAACATGTTGAGGCTGAGGGGATGAACCCGCCTGCCACTTTTCCGGAAGAAGATAACGGCGAAAGCCCACAAGATTGCACTGAGCAGTGACAGCGCTTCACCGGCATATGGCATCGGTTATTATATGCAAAAAAGGGGACTGACCCCTTTTATTTGAGAAATCATCTGAAGGTGCTGCCCCAGTTACTTTGTATATCAGCACCTACCCACTGTAGTAACTTCGCTTTGAGCAGCGACGGCTGTAGATTGATTGACGTAAGGTCGTGTAGTGGATGCCAGAGGAATTCAATGTTCGGTTCACGTGACTCCGGTGTCTTCTGCGATGACAGATTGGTGCTCGTCATGAAGAAAATCAAATTTATTTCGCAGTGTTGATGTGTCTTACCCTGCCACTGATGCTCAACGGCGGCGATAAAGCTACTCACCTGCACGGTAATACCTGTCTCCTCTTCTATTTCGCGAATGAGCGCCTCTTTGGCAGACTCGCCGAATTCGATATGACCACCCGGCAGAAACATGTGCTTCTTCTTTTTGTTGTAAGCGAGGAGAATCTTACCATCGTGCGTGAATACACCACGGCTGAGGAGTTCTGTGTGGCGTTCGTGTTTGTGCACTGTGTGTCTCACCTAGAATGGCGCTTCTAATGCCGTAGTGTGTTAAAGGGCACGAGGTCCTTTGTTATGCTATGAGTAGTTGTCTGACTGAATAACGGTGTGAGCTGCCTTTTATAATAGGTGCGTATGAGGTGGCTTTTGTGCTTCATGGGTGACGTCATATACAATCCCTCCAAACGAATTGGTTGTTGATAGATTGATATCAGTTTTTTGTTGCGACACTAACGTTATCGAGTAATAGTGTTGGAAACATACCACGGTGTGTGGCATGTAGCGTATCTTCAATCGCGCGTATGTCACGCATGATGTCATATATGTTGCCTGCGACCATTGCATTCTTGATACGTCCCTTGATTTCACCATTCTCAACGTAGATGCCAGGGGCGAGGCCAATCGAGAAGTCACCGTTTGTTACATTGCCGCTGTGTGCTCCAAGTGCACCACACACGATAACTCCTTTATCCATTATGTTCAACATTTCAGCAAAAGGGATATTGCCCGGTCTTACCGTGGGATGCATAGGTGCAGGGCTCGGTACCAACGCAATTGTTTCACTCGACCACGCTGCTGTTTTATATCCATGGCCGGTTGGCATTGTCTTCATTTTCGCCGCATAGTTGAGATCATAGTAGAAGTTCTTCAATACACCCTTTTCGACAAGGGGGAAAACCTGTGTTGGTATGCCTTCATCATCGAACGGACGTGCATCAGGTAGCGTATCGTTTAAGGGGTCATCGTAGACACTGAGTTTTGTATCAAATAATTGTTCACCGATTCTATCGGTAATCGGCGATTCCTGTTGATAGACCGTCTGTCCACTCGTTGCCTTCATGAGTCTCGACAGGAGAACATACATACTTTCCGGCATAAAGAGTACCTTATAGCGACCTCCTTTGATTTGTACCTCAGGATGTGTTTGTTTGTACGTACGTGATACGTATTCGAGATGCTCTTGTGGAAACTCTTCGAACTTCTTTGTATAATGGAGCCTGCGGATCGCGGCGTAGGAATTTGGAAAGAGCATTGAAGCATCGCAGTAGTAGCGAGAGAGTTTCAATGACATATCTGTTCCAGCACTATTCATGATGCGTATTGTATTCACACCATTTCCTGCTACTACATTTATCTGACCATCCGCCTGAGCCGTGAGGTATGTACAGATTCTGTTGCACTCATTCACCATTTGTGTGTTCGTCAGACTTTCGACAGACGCATCATACGTGTCGAGTGCTGGTATGTCTTTCACATGAGGAAATTCGAATGCTACTTCCACTCTGCCTTTGAGCGTGCCGAGGGCATTGTTCAAGAGCTCTTCACGATCTATGAGATTTTTTGTGTAGGCAAATCCCAGTAGTCCGTCCTTGATTATCCTGAGGCTCATGCCTGAATGTATTCTGCTCCTGATATTCTTTAGTCTGCCGTTCTCATAGTTTATGAAGTTTGCAGTATGTTCGAGCGAATAGACTTCAGCC
>DAOVBK010000114.1 GCA_030670605.1 Candidatus Stahliibacteriota bacterium | reverse complement strand
AGGCTTCACCTTGATAGCGTGTTTCGTTCACCGCAGGCAATTCAACAGCATGTATTGACTTCATAGTGCTCAGCAGATTATGATGAGCACCAGCACGCACGGTTCCATCCTTTTCAATCTTGATCCACGCATTATCGGGGATGCAATACAGTCCATCAGGAATGCTCAGGTCCTTTCTGCTTTCAGTTTCTACCTCGTCATGTGCGCGCTTCCGCGCAAGTGCACGCGATACAAGACTCCGCAGCTCGTTAGGAGTAAAAGGTTTGGGAATGTAATCGAATGCCCCCAATTTTATTGCGTGCACCGCCGACTGTATTGAAGGATATCCTGTGATCATGATGATGCACGTATCTGAATTCATTTCATGAACTGCCTTCAAGAGGTCCATGCCACTAATACCGGGCATCATGAGATCCGTAATAACGACATCGTAGCCGACATCTTTGCATTTCTTGAGGGCTTCTTCGCCGCTCAGTACTGTATCGACAGCGCAATCACCATCAGCTAGCGCACTGGCAACACTCTTGCACACTGGCAATTCATCATCAACGACCAGAATCCTTGCTTTTTCACTCATTGCTTTTCTCCTTTGTCTGCTGCTCCAACACGGGAAGCGTAACAGTAAACGTTGCGCCCATGTTTTTTTTGCTCTTCACCATAATCGTTCCGTTATGTTGCTCGATGATGCCATACGATATGGCAAGACCGAGACCAGAACCGTTCATGCCCTTTGTTGTGTAAAAAGGATCAAAGATTCTTCCGACATCTTCTTCTTGAATGCCGCAGCCAGTATCCGCAAATATTACCTCGATGTATTTCCTATCGTGTGAGTATTGTGTTGTGATTGTCAATGTTCCTCCGTTAGGCATGGCGTCCAGTGCATTGAGAACAATGTTCGTGAAAACCTGTTTGATTTTGTTTGTATCCACCATCACCGATGGAGCATCCTCTGTCAGGTCTTTCTTAATTGTGACATTATGAAACAGAACCTGACTCTCGAGCAGCAGCAGACTTTCCTCAATGATTTTGTCCACATGAGCTGGCTGTTTTTCTGGCATGCTCTGCCGCGAAAAATCCAATAACCCTTTGATAATCGAACTGCATCGCTTTGTCTCTTCAATAATCAGTTTCAGATTCTCTTGCAGAGAACTGTTGTGCTCCATCTTCTCGGCAATGAGGTGGCTGTTCAGTAAAATTGACGTCAGTGGATTATTGACTTCATGTGCAATACCAGCAGCCATCTTGCCCAGGCTTGTAAGTTTTTCCGATTGAATAAGCTGAGCCTGCGTCCTCTCGAGTTCACGTGTTTTTTCTTCTACCTTCTGCTCAAGTGTTTTCGCGAGCGTGCGGTAACCGCCAGTCACCTTTTCCAATTCAGCAGTCATATGATTAAAGGACTCCGCAAGCTTTCCTATTTCATCACGCGATGTACTCTGTACCCGGTATGACAGATCACCTTCCGCGACTTTGTTGGTCGCAAACAACAACGTATTGATAGGCCTCGCAATTTCGGTCGAGGAAAAATACGCAATAACAGACAATAAAACAACGCTGAACAGGGCAATGCCGACGAAAGTTACCACAACCCTGTGTCTCAGATCAACGTACGGAGCCTCAAGCATGCCAACATACAGCATACCAATAATGTCGCCGTCGATGTTCTTAATCGGTTCGTACGCTGTTATGTACCATGCATTCACAACAAAAGCTCTACCAACCCATGGAATTCCCTGGCCGACGACCTGGTTATACACCTCTCCAGAAACACGTGTGCCGATTGCCCGTGACCCGTCTGTATTCATAACATTCGTCGAAATCCTGAGGTCATCCTGGAAAATTGTGGCGGTGCCAATATCTCTTCCCCGATACTGCTCGCCTCGGTACACAATATCTTTTACTCTATCGACAATTGCGTAGTTACGGTTGAGAAGCTTGCCGCCGTACAGAACACCGATGAAATCACCATAATTATCAACAACCGGCGCTGCGGCTTCAATAAACATACCAGCTGTTTCTTCTGTTTCCGCACGCGGTCGTGCCTTCGGTGTAGGTACAAAACTGATTGCCGCACGCTCTGCAAGATCGATTCCATCTCGTGCAACAACATCCCGCTCAACAACCTGTGTTCCCACAAACACCTGTCTTTTCGCGATCACATTGTCCACTATCGCATTACTCAATATGTCGTCACGTACGGTCGGATTTCTCGCTCTGATGAGAATGCGACCGTTTTCACCGGTGAGGGTCAGGATATCCAATGATTCACTGACCATGATTCTGTGCAGCTCTTTTTGCAGCCGGTTCTTATCGTTATTATCTATCGCATCCGCAAGAAAAAAACGTTTCGCCGTAAGACGCACGACATCTTTTATTTTCTCTGCTTCGTTGGTATAAACTTCGCGGGCTGAATTAATGTCAAGCCTTACTTTGTCCTGTGCTTGCCGGATGATTGTATTGCCAATAACTGTAATACTCGCCACGACGAACAAGATCACGCCTATTGCGATGACAAGCGAGAAACTTACAATGAGTTTTGTTCTCAGTGAATGCATCGGCAGAGGTATCTTCATGACATCACAACACTCCGATGGTCTTGGCGATCGTCAAAAGGCCGAGAACTATCGTGATTACTGCGATTGCCAGCTTGAGAACTTTGGTACTCAATTTCTTGACGCTTATCGCAGATAACGGAACAGAAAGTACTGCACCGATGACGATGTACGGTGCGAGCCGCAAATCGAGGTTCTGTTTGAGGAGAAAAACATACGCAATAATGCCGACAAAGCATGTCAATCCCTCGGCAAGCGAGGTTATGCCAACTGCACTCTTACCCTCCATACCAGAGAGTATCTGACCACTCGTGACGACCGGTCCGTAACCGCCACCGCTCATACCCTTGTTGAACGACGCAATCAAACCGAGCCCGAGAATCTTGCGCCATGAGAAACGGAATTCTTTATTGAAACAGATAATGATGATAATCCCCATAGTCACGATGAGAACGCCAATGTACATATTGAGCCAGAACTTCGGTATGTTGACCGCGATGAATACCGCTACAGTTGTGCCGACAATGCTACATGCGGCTAAGAAGAGTGCAATTTTAAGATGAAGCGGCAAACCAGTTTTGAATGTCTCAACATAGCCAAGTGCACGCAGTCGGCTTGCCGTTTCTGAAACACTTCTTGTTCTCAATGCAAAATCTACATTACCCTGATGGTGATGAAAAACCCCTGCCAAAATGCCTGAAATCAATTCTGAGAGCAAAATAACAGGCACAATCTGTAGCGGTTGAAATCCAATAAGTAAGAGCAACGGCGTCAGTGTTGTACCATACCCCATACCCAGAGTCGAATCCATGTATTCACACAAAAACGCAACAATAATCATGAACGCAATCATCCACCATGTGAGCTGTACTGCCCTCTCAACACCTGCATGATTTCTAAGCGTGATCGGACCGCTTACTGACTTCAGACCGATGAGGAGCACAAGTGAAATAACAACAACAATAACGAGCAGAATGCTCAATGTCATTGTCGCCCTGCGTCGTGAACGCACCATACTATCCCCCTGAGATATTTAGCACCACAGAATCATATGGAAAATCCCAGAAATCATACTGTCGCGAACCGCCTTTTGTTGAACAATCACATTCAAATGAAACAGTTGCTCGTTATCCATAATAATGCCGGTGCAATGAAAAACATTCCACGTCACACACGCAGACTCAACTGCTCAGTGCACTTCATTCCCACGATGGTCAGGCAACTCCACAGCAAATGTCGAACCAACATCAACCGTGCTTTCCACACGTATCGTTCCCTTGTGTGCATCTATTATCCTTTTGACAATCGAAAGACCTAGCCCAGATCCAAGGAAAGCTTTCGCACGCTTGCTGCGATAGAACTCATTAAAGATATGTGGCAGGGCGCCTTTGTCAATACCGATGCCCGTATCCGACACGGTGATAGTAACTGTATTGTCGGCGTTCTGAACGGTGAGGACCACTGTGCCGTCAGGGCGATTGTAGTAGATCGCATTACTGATCAGATTGGTGAATGCTTCACGAAGAAAATCTTTGTGACCATTAACAATCGCCGAGCCCTCGGCGCGTAGGTCGATCGTCACTCTCTTTTCCTGTGCAACTGGCATATAGAACGTGACAATCTCTCTTAACATCTCAACGAGGTCGAGTCGCACAAATTCACGCACAATCATGTTTTCGTCAATGCGCGAAAATGACAACCAGCTATCAATAAGTCTCAGCAGTTCTTGGATACGGATCCGTGATCGCTCAAGCATCTCCTTCTGTTTGTCCTCCAGGTTACCCACCATACCACCAAGAATGACCTCGAAATACTGCTGCACGGCAACGAGGGGATGTTTCAATTGATGAGAAAGCATAGCCATGAATCTCTCTTTCATCCGATCCTTTTCTTGACGTAATCGTTCGGATTCCAGAAGCAGATGCCTGTGATCGAGTGCTCGTCTCGTGATAACCCGTAGTTCATTGGGTGTGAATGGTTTAGGCAAGAAATCATATGCACCCTTTTTCATCGATTCGACGGCTGATTCAATAGTTGCATACCCGGTTATGACAATGAGCATGACCTTTTCATCACGCATGTGTATGCGTTCCACAACCTCCATACCGCTCATGCCGGGCATCTTTAGGTCTACAAAGACGACATCAAATGGCGTGGTCTCACATTTCAGAACTCCTGATGCACCATCACAACATTTCTCAGCACAGTAACCTTCCTGTTCAAAAATACGCGCACAGGAAGCACGGATAGACTCCTCGTCATCAATAATGAGTATTCGTGACGTTCCATCGTCGGACATGTTAGTACTCCTGTGGCAGTTCTTCGAGCTCAGCGTATGAGAACACAGGGCCATCTTTGCAGACATATTTATGGCCGATATTACATCGCCCACATTTACCAATGCCACATTTCATTCTCATTTCGAGTGACATGTACGTTGATTCAGAAGAAAAATGAAGTTTCTTCAATACCGGTATGGTGAATTTAATCATGATCGGAGGTCCACACACCAAGGCAACCGTGTCCTTGGAATCGGGTGCGACGTCCTCCAGGACTGCCGGCACAAAACCTTCACGCCCTTTCCACGTACTATCGCCCTTGTCAACCGTGATATAGATATCCAAATCACTGCGTTTCTCCCACTCGGTGAGCTCTTTTTTGTAAAGGAGCTCCCCCGGACTACGAGCACCGTAAATGACGGTCACCTTCTTGAATTCGTTTCTGTTGCTGTCATCAATGATGTATTTGACCGTGGAACGCAGTGTCGTGAATGCAAAACCACCACTTACGATCAACACATTGTGTCCTCGCATATTATCAAGTGGATAGGTATTACCAAGCGGACCGCGAACACCGACATGTTCACCGCATTGTGCTCGATGAAGTTCTGTCGTCACGGCACCAACACGCTTGACCGTGAACAGAAGATATCCCTTTTCTGTCGGTGACGACGCAATCCCAATTGGGCACTCGCCAGCACCACACAGAGAGAGTTCAGCGAATTGTCCAGGCAGGTATGAGAAGGCACGTCCTTCGTCTTCGTTGACGAACGCAAGCCGAAATGTCTTGATATCCCGCGCCTCATTCTCGACAATAATATCGGTAATCTCG
>DAOVBK010000293.1 GCA_030670605.1 Candidatus Stahliibacteriota bacterium | reverse complement strand
TGCTCGCGACATACATGGGCGGCAGATGGTTCAAAGTCAGGGTCATGATGTCCTGATAGCAATTCTCACATCTGCACAGCGTCGTGTCATTCTGGAAAAAATTCTCTAGCTCCTCCCGCACTATTTTTTCGATGTAATTCTCAAATAAAGGCTTGTTCATCCTTTTTCTCCTTTCTCGAGCATGTCGAGGAACTCTTTTTCAGAAATTATGCTCAAGCCCAGTTTCTTAGCTTTATCATACTTAGATCCTGAGTTCGCTCCACAGACGACGAAATCAGTCTGCTTACTTACGGCAGATATCGGGTGTCCACCATATTTTCTCACCTGTGCTTGAGCGTCGGCTCTAATCATATTCGCCAACTCTCCAGTAAAGACGAACGTCTTACCGGCAAGAAACTGTTTGGCCTTGGATTTCTTGTGTACAAAACACAAACCCATCTGCTTAAGATTCTTTATCAACTGGCGGTTCTTCTTGTTTTTGAAGTAATCTATAATGCTTTGCGCAATTATCTCCCCAATTCCAGGAATTTCCGAAAAATCTTCATGTTTTGCTTTACTTACTCTGTCGATTGATCCGAATGCTTCAACAAGAAGATGAGACGCGTTTATACCAATATTCGGTATGCCGAGGCCGTGCAACACTTTTTTAAATGGTTTTGCCTTGCTCTTCTCAATTGATGCAATGAGATTCTCAGCTGACTTATTGCCCATCCGTTCCCGTTCGGCGAGTGTTGCAGCAGTCAGCCGGTAAATATCATCCAGGCTTTTCACAATACCGAGATCAACGAGATTATTGACGAGAACGTATCCTAGTCCTTCTATATCCATTGCCTGCCGTGAGGCAAAATGGAGGATTGCCCCCCTTATTTGTGCTGAACATGACGAATTGACGCAGCGCCAGTCTGCTTTTTCTGGTAGTCGGACAAGCTTCTCGCCACACACCGGGCATGTCTTTGGAAATATGAATTTCCTTTCTTTACCTGTTCTGCGTTCTTTGACCACACCGACGACTTTCGGAATGATCTCGCCGCCTTTTTCAATAATGACATAATCATTAAGCCGTATGTCTTTCCGGCGTATTTCATCATCATTATGCAATGTCGCATGCGAGACCGTTGTACCGGATAGTGAAACAGGGTTCAGGTTCGCAACCGGCGTTACCCTTCCTGTACGACCAACCTGCACACTAATGTTCTGTAATTGTGTTATTGCCTGCCGTGCCGGGTATTTGTAGGCAATCGCCCATCGCGGACTCTTGATCGTGTACCCGAGTCGTTCACGCTGTTTGAAGTCATCCACCTTAATGACTAATCCATCAACTTCATACTCGAGCGTTTCCCGTGCGTTTCGCCATTCATTGATATAGTCAAAAACCTCATCGAGATGTTGACACTGTTTGATGTGAGGTATAATTTTGAAACCGCTTGCTCCGAGCCTGAGCAATGTATCATAGTGGGAATGATAGCTGGGGCCTGGTTGACGCGGTACTGTATGCACAAATATGTCCAAACCTCGGTGGGCAACCTCGCGCGCGTCAAGTAATTTCAGTGAACCTGCTGCTGCGTTACGGAGATTGGCAAATAGTGGCATACTTTGCTCTTCGCGCTGACGATTCAAGGCCACGAATGCCTTCTTGGGCAAAAACACCTCTCCCCTGACCTCAATATTCGCGAGTTCTTGGTCGTCGGTAAGCATCCGTAATGGCAGTGATTTGATCGTTCTCAGGTTCAGTGTTATATCATCACCATGCACACCGTCGCCACGCGTTGCGCCAAGCTCAAACACACCATTTCTGTAATGGAGCGTAACTGCGACGCCATCGACCTTAAGGGTGACCTCATAGACAACGCGCTTAACGAGCTGTTTGCGTACCCTTTTGTCAAAATCGCGCACCTCTTCTTCAGAATAGGTATTGTCAAGACTCAGCATTCTGACACTGTGTTCAATGGTCTTGAATCCTGCGAGAGGCTGACCGCCAATGCGCTGGGTTGGTGAATCTGGAGTAATGAAGTCAGGGTACTGGTTCTCAATATCTTGCAGTTTTTTATAGAGTTTGTCGTATTCATAGTCCTTAATAAAAGGTTGGTTCAAAACATGATAGTGATAGTTGTGCGTGTTTATTTCCTTTCGTAAGCGGTCTATTTGCTTCTTCGCCTCACGCTTATTCATCCTGCTATTATATATAGCCACTACCCTGAGTCAATGCGATACCTACGGTGGCTTATGGCTAGTTGCCTATGGCTTATGGCGGAATGCGGTAGTGATCGAGTATGCGCGATGTATGCGTCATATCGTCCGATTGTTGGATAGTCCAATATATTGGTCTTATCGTCGGATCGTCGCATAGTCTGATGGTCAAATCATTGATATGACGATAGGACAATAGGACTATGGGACAATTGGACCAATAAATTTTCTGTTGACATTTTTGCATTTTTTGTTAAACTCTGTTGATGCCTCGAAGAGCTGATTTCCTCATCGTGGGTTCAGGCATTGCCGGTTTAACATTTG
>DAOVBK010000027.1 GCA_030670605.1 Candidatus Stahliibacteriota bacterium | reverse complement strand
GGGGGGCTTGTCACACATTGCTATGTGAGTGATACAACACTGTATCAGCGAGATTTCTCATCGGCGATCATAACGGTTGGTACACCGTTCTTCGGGTCGGCATTCGCTGACATCGAGATTGCTGGAAAGGCGAAAAGCCCTTATCGTTTCTTTTACATTGATGGTTTGGGTGTGTATGCAGATGATGTACTCCCAGAATCGGAGTTCATTGCGTGGGTGAGCACACAAAAAGGGATTATACGTGGTCACCACTATGACAAGATAGAGGAAAACAAGAATTTCGCGTCACTGAGTGGAAGACATCCTTTTGAGGGAAGCCTTGCTGAGGAGTCTGACGGTGACGGATTGGTTTCTGTCGCAGCGACAATGCTGACACCGATTGAGCCGGTGCCTTTTGGGTTTGACCACTTTTCTCTCATCGACGACAACAGCATGCATTCTGTGATAAGTGCGTTTGTGCAATTGTACGGAAGTTTCAACTGGCCAGTTCTTTTTTCAAGGGTCTGGAACGGGGAAGAGACACTGAACAAAATCCCCGAGACGTGGGAACAGGAGGCAAGGTTGATCTATCATAAGACAGCAGACTTTGATGCACTGGTTGAGTTCAATCGGAATATGCTGAACTCAGCACCAGAAAATGCAATCCTTATTACCAACGGCGATAATGATACGTACCCTGCCTGGTTCTTACAGAACAAAGGTGTCCGCAAAGATGTACTTGTTGTGAACCGTAATCTATTGAATCTGCAAGACTACACAGTTTTCTTACAAGAACATGGCTTGCCCCTAAGTATGACGCGGGCAGAACTGGATACTATCAAGCACGACTACGACAAAGAGAAAAATGAATTCGTCTCGATTTCAGACAAGCTGATAAAACGTCTTCTCAAACAAAAAGTAAGACAGGTCGTGTTTGCGACGACAGTGTACAAACCGCAGAAATTTGGCTATCCGCTCAAACTGTCTGGTATGGTGTATGAAATCGGTGAGGACGAAATTGATGTTGAGCGAACAAAAGAATTTTTGTATACTTCTTTTGTCTACGATGTAGTATCATCGGTTGTGATCGATTCATTGACCGAGCACATACAGAATATCGTGGCTAACTACGCAGCCTCTTCATTTAAATTGGCAAAAGCTCTTGAAAAACAGGAGAAGTACGCAGATGCCCTCGAAGCGCTAAAATTCGCCAGGCGCTTCGGTGACATACCTCTGTTCTATTTAAGCGAAGCTACGATGTACACTCACATGAAGAGGTTTGATTTAGCTGACAGTACGTTCGAGGCACTGTTCAAAACGCACGAGTTAGATGCAGGAATGAAGAAGGAGATTGCACGCACCTATCACGATATGGATATGAATGACAAAGCCATAAAACTACTCGCGGAGTGTTTGCAAGAAGATCCGAATGACCGGGAGTCACTCGCATTGATCAAAGAATACCAGGAGGAATAATAGACTACACTGCTCTTGCACCATTCGCATTATATACGTTGTTCAAACAAGGCGATGAAAGAGCGTTTGAAGCACTGTATCACAGGTACAGCGCACATCTGTTTAACCATTGCGTGCGTTTGTTAAGCGACTGGCATCATGCCGAGGATGTTGTGGTTGAGACGTTCATAAAACTAGCGCGCTCGAATCTCAAGGAGAATGGTAGTCTTAAGGCGTGGTTGTACCGGGTTGCAACAAATCAGTGCTATAAACACCTGAGAAAGAGAAAAAGTGATATTAGTTTTTCAGAGGAAACCTTTTTGCCGGGTGAATTGGATACAGCTCGGCAAAAAACACGAGAAATGCATGTTCAAAAGATGCTGAATCAGTTGTCAGAGAACCACAGAGTTATTATGGTACTGAAGTTCTATGATGATATGACCTATCAGGAAATTGCTGATGTACTGTGCTGTCCGCTTGGTACGGTCAAATCTAGGATACATGAGGGGATAAAGCATTTACGTAGGTTAATGAATGGAAAGATGAGGTTACTGATGTGATAATGAGTGAGATAGCAACGCGTAGTGGATTCAGTAATAAGGAAATCCCGTTATTTCTTACGAAATACGGGATGCTGAATTCTTTGTCCAAATCAGAGATTTGGAAAGAATTCGCAAAGGCTAGGGATATTTTATGAAATGCAATGAAGTAATAAAACATCTGAATGATTTTGTGCTGGAAGAACTTGATCAGGAAACCGAGATACAGGTGAATGAGCATTGTGCTCAATGCGATACATGTCAGAAAGCACTAACCGAGCGATACGCGGTTGCTGATTTGCTAAGGGGGTCGGAGCGATTCGAACCGCCAGCGCATCTCTATCGCAGGGTGAAGAGGAACGTATATGTGCCCAAGAAAGAAAAACCGGTCTTCTGGGGCATTCCTCGGAGTTTTGTCTACGCTGTGGCGATGTTTTCCCTTGGTGTTGCTGTGATGCGCGCTATTGATGTTTATGTCATGTCGATTCAACCGGCTGCGAAAATCGAAGCCCGGACTGAACCGCTGCGTCTTGAGCAGCGCTCTGACACAGTGGAATTTTATTCTGTCCCAGCAGAAAACTTAGCCAGAATATAAGATAGTTGAGAGGGGATAGTTGAGAGTTGTTAGTTGAGAACTCCGGCTTTGGTTTTCATGATCTTTATCAGAGAATGGAGCATCTTTTCGATTTCTATGCATGCATCCAACCAGCGAGTTGTCTTTTCCCTATTTGCCAACTGGCAGTCCATAATCTTGTAGAGCCAGTTCTCAGTCTCGGCAGCGCTACGCTGCGCAATATCCAAGAAATGGATATACTGTTTTGTACTCAGCGATTTAAAACCTTCAGCGATATTGGCGCTGATGCTACTTGTACTTCTCAGGATTTGATCTTCGATAACCCGTGCACCACGAGTTCGAGGAAACTTCTCAATATCACCATAGATTTCGATAAACATAGTGTGTGACTTCTGCCAGACCTGGAGGTCTGTGAAGTGGTGGATCTTGTTTTTGTGTTTCATATCCCCTCCTTTTACTCTTAACTAACCCCTCTCAACTCTCAACTATCCTTCGGGAAGAGGCTGTTGAGCTGGTCTTTGTCTTCAACCAGATCTATACCTTTTGGTGTGATGCGTGCGCCGACAAAAATGCTCCCTTCGAGCGGTTTTTGTAATTCTACATACCCTTTTTCCTCAAGGTAAATAATATTGAAATCCAACGTCCTTTGTGTTACGCCAAGATTTTCAGTAAACTCCTTTGGTGTAATCCTGTGGTAGGGGTGCTCGGTGAAGCGTGTGTACAACATCTGCAGAATTTTCCGACGCAATTCCTGATTGGTCATACAGAATGGTAGTGAAAAGAGAGTGTGATGTCAAGGGAGGATAGTGCTAGTAGTCGGATTGTCTGATAGTCTTATTGTCCTATTGTTGACTATCAGACCATCTGACTATCCGACTATAGGACGCATATAAGCGTTACTGTTCGAGCGAAGTCTCGCGTAAGTATCGAGCATGCTGAGATGAGTTCCGTCGAGAGACGCAGTCGAGAACAGTGGTGATGACCGAAGTCTAAAGCCTAATGCCCAAGGTCTATCCGCTTGACTTTTGCAGTGGTTAATGTATTATTCGCCATGGAAGAACGCCTGAAAAAGCTCCAGAAAGCGAGAGAAAAGGGGATCGATCCGTATCCGTATACATTTGACCGGACACATACGTTCTCAGAGATTCGAAATTGCTTTGATACTCTCAGTGAATCACAAGAAGCAGTAAAATGTTGTGGCAGGATTTTGACGATTCGTGGTCACGGTAAGACACTCTTTGCCACACTGTCAGATGGGTCTGGGAAAATGCAGATATATCTGCGTCAGGACAGACTTGGAGATACATTTGAATCGTTCAAGCTTTTTGACCTCGGTGATTTCGTTGGCATTGCCGGTACCGTATTCAAGACCAAGACCGGTGAGATAACAGTGATGGTTGATGATGTTGTCCTGTTGTGCAAGGCGCTTCGTCCACTCCCGGAAAAGTGGCATGGTCTCAAGGACGTTGAGATACGGTACCGGAAGCGATATCTTGATCTTATCGCCAATCCAGAAGTGCGCGTCTTTTTCACAAGGAGAACGACGGTTATGGATGCGATTCGGATGTTTTTCAATGGTAGAGGCTTTATCGAGGTTGAAACACCTATTCTTCAACCAATCTATGGCGGTGGTGAGGCACGACCGTTTGAGACGCGCTACAACGCCTTAGAACAGGATATGTACTTAAGAATAGCTGATGAGCTGTATCTGAAGCGGCTCATCGTCGGTGGTTATGAAAAGGTGTATGAGGTCTGCAAAGATTTCCGTAATGAGGGTATTGATCGCTTCCACAATCCGGAGTTTTCTATGCTTGAGGCGTATCAGGCATATACTGATTATGAAGGGATCATGGAACTCGTTGAGTCACTTCTTGAGTTCCTTATGAAAGATGTGCTCGGTAAAGAGAACATCACATTCGTTGAACAAAATGTGGCATTCCGTCGTCCATTCAAACGATTGAAGTTCGTTGATGCAATCAACGAGAAGATTGGCTATGATATTATGTCCGCACCAGAGAACAGGCTCAATGAAGAATGTAAGAAGGTGGGCATTGACTACGCGATGCTTTCGTATGCGGCAAAAATAGATAAGCTTTTTGCTGAACACATTCAGAAGAAAATAGTAGAACCGACGTATGTTGTTGACCACCCAAAAATTCTCTCTCCGTTTGCAAAGACACACAAAAGTGATGAACGTTGTGTCGAGCGCTTTGAACTCGTCATATGCGGTATTGAATTGGCAAATGCTTTTTCAGAGCTGAATGACCCGATTGAACAACGCAAGCGTTTTGAAGAGCAGATCAAACAGAAAGCTGTGGGACTGCGTGAGATAGATGAGGACTTTCTTGAAGCACTTGAATACGGCATGCCGCCGACTGGTGGCTTAGGAATTGGGCTGGATAGATTGTTTATGGTCTTGCTCGATCAACCGTCGATACGGGATGTGATTCTATTCCCGCAACTGAGAAAAGAGAAATAAGGCAATTGATTTCGTACTCGTATGTCATAGATCGTATTCGTGGCATGATGAACAAATTCAAGAGTAAAATAGTTACAGAGTCGAAGAGTAGCAAAGTGAAGTCAGGTAAGCCCGTACTCGTTTATCGTGAGTCGTATTCGTGTGAAAACGAGTACGAAATACGAATCACCAATACGATTTTCATGCGCTCAATTGCCTCAAGATACCCTGTTAGTTTATGAATACTGAATTCTTCATCGCCCGTAGACATATGTTCTCGAAGCGGGTGAAATTCTTTTCATTGTCAACATCGATTGCCATAGGTGGTATTTTTGTCGGCGTTGCGGCGCTATTGATTACGCTCTCTATGATGAATGGTTTTCAGAATGAGCTGCGACGCAGAATTCTGGGTGGCACGCCCCACATTATTGTCGGAAGGTATTTTAACGAACCAGTGGCTGACCGTGCATATATTATGTCAGCCCTGTCCCGATATGATTTCATAGAGGCAACGGCGCCGTTTGTCTATCAGAAATCGATTATCCGTCATGAAAAAAGACTCGATGGTGTTGTTATTAAAGGTGTTGATGCAGCCTTAGAAAAGGATATCACGGAGATTGCACACAAAATGGTTGATGGCGTCTTTGAACTCAGCGGTGGATGTGTTATCGGTGTCGAACTTGCCTATAATCTGAGAGCTATTGTTGGGGATACGTTGATCGTTGCTTCGCCTTTTGGCGAACGGTTGGGTCTGTTGCCTCGGGCGAAAAAAGTCGTCCTGAAAGGCATTTTTGATTTCGGTTACTATGACTACAACGCGACCATGGTGTATATGAATTTACATGATGTACAGTCACTATTCGACATGAATGAACTGATTACCGGCATTCAAGTACGCGTTGATGACGTGTATAGGACGCCACACTACTCAGATGTTATTGAAAAGGAGCTCGGCTATCCGTACCGTGCTGTTGACTGGATTGACACAAACCGTTCTGTGTTCGCAGCACTCAAGCTCGAGAAGATTGTTACGTTCATCGTTCTGACCCTCATCATTCTGGTTGCCGCTTTCAACATCGTCGGCACGCTTGTTAACATGGTCAAGAAAAAGACAAAAGAAATAGGTGTTCTTCGTTCCTATGGTTTTACGTCGAACGCGATTATGCGCATATTCATATATCACGGCACAATGATTGGTATTCTTGGTACAGTTCTCGGACTTATCTTTTCATTCATCGCGTGTACACTACTTGCACAATATGAATTCATAAATCTCCCAGGAGATGTCTATTTCATTGAGCGCTTGCCGGTTGAAATGGCATTGAATGATTTTATTGTGACGGCGGTCGCCGCCCTGGTCATCAGTTTTCTGGCAACCATATATCCGGCAAAACGGGCAACACAACTGACAACAGTTGAAGCGTTGAGAAATGAGTAGTCTTCTTGAACTGAAAAATGTCACCAAAACGTACTATTTGCGGAGTGAGACGATTCACGTCCTCAATGGGATTGACCTGCAGGTTGAGCGGGGCAGTTTTGTTGTTGTTCTCGGACCATCTGGAAGTGGCAAGTCGACACTGCTTAATATTATGGGTAGTCTTGATGGTCCGACGAGCGGGGAGGTCTTTTTGGATTCTTCGGAGCTTTCATCATATAGTGACCGGGCATTGTCAGAAATACGTAACAGGAAGATTGGTTTTGTATTTCAATTCCATCACCTCTTGTCAGAATTTACGTGCATTGAGAACATCGCCCTCCCCGGTTTGGTTAATGGCGGGTCACCGCGGGTAGTCTATGAAAAAGCAGCCTCACTGCTCGAGAGATTAGGCATGGCGGATAAGCAGCATCGATTGCCGGAGCAGCTGTCTGGGGGGGAGAAGCAGCGTGTTGCTATTGCCCGCTCGCTCATAAATGATCCTCTGATAATACTCGCAGATGAACCAACCGGTAATCTCGATGAGGAGAATACTAATAAACTTCTCGATATTTTCGTCAATCTAAAGGCTGAGGGGGGAACGGTTGTCTTGGTGACTCATGCCGTTGATATTGCCAAGAAGGGTACAGATGTGTATAATCTAAAGGAAGGAAGACTTTATGCTATGTGAAGATTGCAAGAAGAAAGCAGCCACAATTTTCTTCAAGGAAGTTCTGCCCGGTAAGGTTGTCGAGTTACACTTGTGTGATGAATGCGCACAGAAACGTGGACTTATTATGCATAAGAAGATGTCGCCCATTGAGATGCTTCAGAAGTTGCTCAAGGAAAGAAGTACACAGGACGAGAAGATCATTTGCCCGGTGTGTTGTCTTTCACTTGCGGAATTTAAGCGTCGTGGAAGATTTGGTTGTAGTTCTTGTTTGAATGCCTTCAAACCATATATCAATAATCTCATTAAGCAGCTGCATCAGAGTGACAAGCATGTCGGCAGAAAGCCAGGTCGCGGGCAGAAAAAGGCATTTGAAGTTTTTAGATTGCGTGAGGAGTTGAAAAAGGCATTGGCGCGTGAAGCATATGAAGAAGCTGCAGAAATCAGAGACAAACTCCAAAATTATGGAGTAGCCGATGTTGAATAATATCAAGTGGATTGTTCCGTCCAACGGTGATAAACTCGAGGGTCAGGATAATGAGATTATTGTTTCTTCGCGCGTGAGGGTGGCACGCAACATTGTTGACATCCCCTTCGAGACGAAAATGAAGACGGAGGATTCTACACGTCTCATAGAACTCAGTCGTTCTGTTATTACAAAAAAAGAAAACGGTGACTTCATTGATATCAAGAGCATTTCTCCGTTGGAAAGGGAGTCTCTGCTTGAGTGTCATTTGATCTCCCCTGCCTTTCTGAAGATGACAAAGCCAACCGGTCTTTTCATCACAGAGAAGCGCAATATTTCGGTCATGATAAATGAGGAGGATCATCTTCGCATTCAGGGTTTGGTCTATGGTCTGAATCTGTCGAGTATCGCCAGTGAGGTGTTCGCGTTTGAAGAAAATATCGGTGATGATATTGACTATGCCTTTGATGATACGTATGGATTCCTAACATCATGTCCTACTAATCTCGGTACAGGACTTAGGGCATCAGTGCTCCTGCACTTGCCAGGATTGGTTTTCACAAATGAAGTGGAGAAGGTCTTGAAAGGTGCAGTACAGATCGGTATGGCTGTACGCGGCTTGTACGGTGAGGGTAGTGAGATCAAGGGGAGTCTGTTCCAAATCTCAAACCAGCACACGCTCGGGCTCAAAGAGGGAGATGTGATCGAGACGATTATGAAGCTCACACACATGATCATGGATATTGAAAAGAAAGCCCGTGATGTGATTTTTGAAAAGGCTCAACATGAATTCGAGGACAAAATCTTTCGAAGTCTTGCTGTATTACGGTCTGCCCGGATAATAAATACGGATGAGGTTCTTAACCTCCTGTCCGCCATTCGATTCGGTGTTGGCGTTGGTGTTATTAAGGACGTGACCCTTGATACGATCAACGAGATCATGCTCACAACGAGACCTGCGAATATTCAGCTATTCTTCGGAGAAATTCTTGAAGAGCATGAACGCGATATTCGACGCGCAGAATATATACGGAAGAGACTGAGTAATAACTAGTCCGCGTGTTCCCTGTTCGAAAATTCAAGTTAAGTCTATGCGTATTTGTACGCCTGCGTGCCCTATGTTCTCCGTTTTTGGGGCATGGCTGTCAGTCTCGTTAGACGGAGGCGTTAATACGCATGATGTACGCGAATTTCAAGAGATTCACCTGCAGTACGGGATTTTCTACGTCTAACGGGACCAGTATGGTTGTAGGGCAGTGTCAGTTGTATGAAAAATCCAAGAAAACGACAAACGAAAAACGATAAACAATATCGGCGGCAACGCCATACAACGAACGACGAAATAGTATTCCTCGGTACTGGTGGTGCGCGCTACATGATTGCCACCCAACTTCGAGCAACAGGCGGCATACTTTTTCGGTTGAAAAAAAGTAACATACTGGTCGACCCTGGACCTGAATCGCTCTACCGCCTCTTGAACTACGTCCCCAAATTCAATCCAGAAAAAATCGATGCAGTTGTTCTTTCTCACAAGCACATTGATCACTCTGCTGACATCAATGTTTATCTGGATGTCATAACCAAGGGCGGGTTCAAGAAGAATGGTATGCTCATTGCACCTGCCGATGCGTTTGGTGAACATGGCGTTATTTTTACGTATCTTGTGTCGTTCCTCCGTGAAGTACATATCATCAAACCGCAGCTTGAAATCAGTATCGGCGATGTACATCTTACCTTTCCCGTGAAACATGAACATCCAGTTGAAACCTATGGAATGAGACTTGTGACGCGTGATTATTCGATATCGTATGTTGCTGATTCCAAATTCTTTCCAGGGATTATCGATGCATACCGAGCAGATATCCTTATTCTCAATCTCCTGAGGATTGAACCGTCAGAGATTGAACACCTTTCCATCCCTGACTGTGAAAAGATCATTACAGGAATTAAACCAAAAGTGGCAGTTATTACCCATTTTGGCATGACCATGCTGCGACAAGGACCGTGGAAGGTCGCCAATCAACTAAAAGATGCGACTGGCGTTGTTGTTCTTGCTGCTGAGGACGGCAAACACTACACAATCGAGAAGCTGCTTTCCTACGGCTGACACGTGGATGGTTGAGGTGGTTGTATGGTTGCATAGTTTAATAGTTTCATTGTTGGATAGCTGGATGGTTTCATTAGTCGGATTGTCTCATAGTCCTATTGTCTTATGGTCAACCTAAGGAACTTCTCGACTCACTGCGTTCGCTCGAAGAATAGCATGATGTTACTGTTCGAGTGCAGCCTCGAGCTGTGTCGAGAGGCGGAATCGAGAACCAATACTGAGGACCTTCTCCCGCGTATGCGGAAGAAGTCTGCAGTTCTCGACTGCGCTCGCTTGTCCCGAGTAGAACGAGGGGAACACTAATGGCGAATGGCTAATAGCTAATTGCAGAAAGCAGACTATCAGTAGTCTAATAGTCTCATAGTCCTATTGTCCGACTATGAGACTATGCGACAATCAGACCATCTGACCAATCATGAATCGGACAATCAGACAATCCGACGATAGGACTCATCCGAGTCCAGTCGAAGACTGGATTAGAACCTTACTCGGAAGCCGATGTACGGGATACGGGGCAGCATGTAAATCGGCTTACGTTCTGTGAACTCAGCATTGTACAGATAGCCCTGCAAATTCTTGTAATTTGTGGCATTCAAGATGGCGATGTATGCTTCGCCTTGCAATCCCCATACAGAAACAGCTTTTTCTAGACGAAAATCCAGACGGCTATAGTATGGCAAGCGCATTTTTTCAGGTGCATAGACTGGTCGCCATGCCCACGAACCCTCATGAGGTACTATTTTTGTGCCAATAACAGGACGGTATGGCAGACCACTTGATATCTGAAACTTCATGCTGATTTCGATACCGTATGCGAGTTTTGCGCCGAAAATCGTGTTGAAGATGTGTGGGCGCTGTACATCGGTCATTGCTGGTGTCGGGTCATAGGGTGTGACCCTTTCAGAAAATGAATATCCATAAGAGATCCAGCCAAAGTAACCATCTGTTTCGTATTTGCGCAAAGATAGTTCAATACCGTAGGCACGACCTTCGCCTATAGCATCATACTGGTCTTCGCCTATCGTGGTGATAAGATTGTGGTATCGCTTATCATAGAGTTCAAGACGACCAAGAAGTGAAGGTACCACAAAATGCTCAATGCCGAAATTAATGCACTCGGCATACGATGATTTCGGTTCGAACAGATTGAATTCAAGCGGAGGAATCTGATGTTGATGCCCAAAGGAGACATAGACAGTGGGTTTCCCGTTATAGGCAAGCCTTGCACGTGGTGATATGGCTATTTTCTCAACGGTCGGGAACCAGTCGATTCTTTCCCCGATTTCAAGGACAAACGGCTTGATACCTGAGAATCGCTGAGATGCGAAGACATATTTGTAGTTGTCTGACGAGTCATAATCGAGTTCGTAGTTTAGTATGCCAATGGTATAGAAAACATCCTCTATTCGTGCGCCAGCGTGGCGAAGTGCGTAATTACCAGCGCCGCCGCCGATTTCAAAACCAATAACCTTTGTTGAAAATCGAGTCTGGAACTGACCGCCATATTTCTTAACATATAATTCTTCAGTCGTCGCTTCTGGATCATCACCGTATCGCGGAATAGCTCCATAAAAATCATGCCGGCGGTCACCGTAGAACATAT
>DAOVBK010000036.1 GCA_030670605.1 Candidatus Stahliibacteriota bacterium | reverse complement strand
AAATCAAAACTGGCGGTACAACAACGCCACGCTTCTCCCACTGCTTCCTGAGCCGTGCTGCCTTCTGTTGCCGCCGGACAGTTTTGTAGAAGAAGTATGCCTGAGACGGATTGCTCAGCGCAACGCGTATTGCGTCCTTGAAGAAAACCTTTAGCGACTTATTGAGAACACTCCGGAATTGCTGTACGTGTGTATCAATCTCATTCATGTACGCGCCGCCTTCTGAAAATCATGGCGAGGACGCGTTGTATATCGTTTTGAACAAGATACAGACACGGCACTAAAAGGAGTGTAAGTGGTGTAGCAAACAACAGACCATAGCCAAGAGCAAGAGCTGTTGCCGCCATAAATGGATCACTGCCGCCCAAGCCGTATGCAAGAGGTATCAACCCCGCTACTGTGGTCAGTGTCGTCAAGATGACTGCGCGCAAACGATTTGACGTGCCCCGTCCCACAATGTTGAGAACTGTTTCTTCAGGATGTCTCCGACGTAAATCATTGATGTGGCTAACCAAGACCAGCGAATCATTAACAACGACACCAGCAAGACCAATCGCGCCGAGCATACCGACAAAGCTCATGGGCTCATTATGAATCAAAAATGCCAAAATAACACCGACTAAGCCAAACGGTATTGCGACAATCACGGTGAACGGTTGGCTGAATGAGTTAAACAGAAGCACGAGGAGGAAGTAGATTGCAACAACCGCAATCGCGAATGTTGCATAGAGGCTCGCCATGGATTCTTCAGTTTCCATCACCTCACCGCCCTTTACAAACCGTATCCCGGGCCACATCTCCTCGGGATCGAAGCGTCCATAGATCATCTCGCTGACCTCAACTGCGGTAATGATACTCTGGTCAACATCAGCTTCAACCGTTGTGGTTCGTTCACCTTTGTAATGCCGATAATCACCTGGACCAGGTCCTGTTTCGAGTTCAGCCACGGATCCGAGCGGAATGAGTCGCCCCTGGCGATTCGGCACAGGGAGAGCCCTTATGTAATCCAATTGCCTGCGGTATTGTTCCTCAAACATGACACGAAAATCAACGTCTTCATCCCCGTAGCGCACACTGGTGGCGATTTCTCCATCATATGCAATACGCACGTTCTGCGCTATATCAGCAACAGTAAGCCCAAGACGCGCAAGCTTGTCATAATTGATTATTATCTCAACCTGGTCTTTGCCCGCCTTGTCATCACGCTGAATGTCTTTCACACCATTAATAGACCCCATGAAAGCCACAAGGCTATCAGCGGCTTCCCGACGCAGTTCGTCGCTTGACCCTACTATCTGTATGCTAATCGGTCTGCCAACCGGTGGTCCACCCGACTCAATCATATAGGAAATGCTCTCAAAACCGTCGATTCCGTCAGTTTGCTGTCTCAACTCCTCAACGATCTCATCTGCAGTCCGGTCACGTGTCGCATATGGTGTAAGACTAACTGACAGTGCAGCATAGTGTTCACTCTCGGCATTAAGCCATGGATTCTCGCCAATACGCGTGACAAAAGACTCGAGCTCATCTTCACGGAGCTCGAGAAGAAGATCTTCAATCACCTTCACTCTATCAGAGGTCGCTTCAAGTGAACTACCTATTGGCATCAGTGCGAATATGTAGAACTCGGTCGCCATTTTTGATGGAAACAGAATAAACTTAATGTATTTCGCGCCAACGAACCCAACTGCACCAAGTACAATCACAAACAGTAGTATGACCAAACCACGAACTCTCAATATCCTGCAAAGAACTCCTCGGTACCTATCACGCAGGTACTCAAACCACCGACGGCTCCTTTTCTTCGTTTCGCGTGTTTTGCGTAGTCCAGGAAGAAGGTGTGCAGGCAATGCGACTATCGCTTCTGTAAGCGAAACAAAGAGAGCAAGGCTAATAGTCAACGGAATGACGATGATGAATTTGCCGAAATTACCGCTCATGAAAAACATCGGTGCGAACGCGAGAAAAGTGGTCAACACCGTAACGAGTACAGGCCAGAACACTTCACGAATGCCCTCGACCGCTGCCTGCAAAGGTGGCTCACCCCTTTCCCTCCTTTGATAGATATTTTCAGAAATAATAATAGCGTCATCAACAATGATTCCAATGACCAGTATCATTGAAGAAAGTATTATGCTGTCCAGCGATCGGTCAAAGAAAGGCAGCAGAAATATGACACCGAGTAAGGAAACAGGAATACCCATTGCTACCCAGAAAGAGACCCGGAAATTAAGAAAAAGCATCAATATAATAATAACAAAGACAAGACCAATCAAACCGTTAGTAATCACAACATTGAAGCGATTGCTCACGTATTGCGACTGGTCTGTTGAATAGAGAACATTAACTCCGGCAGGAAGCTTCTCTTGCGTGTCAGCAGCGAGTTCTTTGATTGCCGTGGCAGTACCGACAATGTCAGCAGATTCGTTCTTGTAAACAACAAAAGAAACTGCCTGTTTACCATTCATGCGCGACAGAATGCGCGCCTCTTCAAAGTCGTCCATGATTATCGCCAAGCTCTTTATCTTGACGAGTGGTCCTTCAAATGTGGAACGAACGACAACATCACCAACTTCATAGGGGTCTTTGAACTGCGACAGAGTAACAAGATTCTTCTCGCTTGTATACGATTCGAGATTACCTGCGGTAGCACGGATGTTGCGTCCTTGTATTGCCCACATGATCTCTCGCAGAGGTATCTGATAGTTTTTTACTGATTTTGGTGACACCTCCACCTTTATTTCCCGAGCGCGGTAGCCATATCTGTCTAATCGGGATACGCCTGGTACATCTCTGAGCTTCTTCTCGAATTGCCTCGCGAGTTCCCGCAGTTGACGGTAAGGTATGTCTCCAGACAACCCAACCTCTATAATTGGAATATTGGTTGTCTTCCATTCATTTATCTGTGGAGACTCGGTAACCTCAGCAGGAAATTCGGTGACCCTGCCCACCGCCTCGCGCACCTCTGCTTTCACGTCATCCTGGTCCTTGGCATCAACATCAATATAGGCAAAGATTACTGAAACGTTTTCCATAGAAATGGATGTTGTCCTATCGAGGCCATCAACATTTTTCAGTTCGTCTTCGATCTTGTTCGTGACATTGAGCTCAACGTCCTCAGGTGATGCACCGGGATAGAGTGTTCGAATCACCATGAAACCCATGTCAACTTCTGGATATATCTCGCGTTTGATCTGAAACAGTGTATGCAAGCCGAGTACAATGGTCATGATGATGATGAGATTTGCCAGTGTATGGCGTTCAGCAAAGAATTTAAAAAAAGGATTCATTCTCTCCCTCTCCTTATTGGCTCAACAACTCATCCATGAGCGCGTGATATTGAAGTAACAACTTGTGGTAATTCGCTGCATTCTGTGCATATGTGAGCTTGGCTATTGCTGCATTATCTTGACTCTGAATAACAAAGAAGAGATCACTGCGACCTTGATTGTAGAGACGCACCTCTTCCCGTGTTCGAGCCCTCGCGGATTCAATCTGCTCCTGATTCAACACAAGGACCTTTTTCATTTCGTTTATCGAAATTAGTGAATTCCGCACACCTGCTTCGAGGTCTAAGCCGACATCTTCAATAGCCTTCTCGAGCTGTTTTATTTCAAGATTTGTCTTCGCAACATCTGCCTTGGCAGTTCGATTACCCAAAGGATAACGGAAGTCAAGAGCGACCAATACATCTGGCCTGTCAAGTTCAAAGGAATTCGTAAATTCTTCATCACCTCGTTGAAGACCAGCTCCAATGCTGAGAAAAAGTTGCGGACGGCTTGTTTCTGCAAAACCAGTGCGCAAATGTGCAAGTTGTTCACGCCGGGCATTAAGAGCCTCCAAAAGCCTCGATCTTTCCCTTAGCTGGAGAACCGCTTCGTCAGGTTCTGGCAAAGATTCTATCTTATACAAATCATATTCTGGACTCCGAGTATAGAGTTCTTGAGACTGAGCAAGAACGGCCAGCTCTGCCTGTTGTGCCTTCCACTGGGATTCAAGCAAAACAAGGGCCTGTTGAACAATCCGGACCGCATCCTCGGTGCGCAAGACATCCACCTTCTCCACCAGATTTGCCACCCATTTTCTCTCGATTTGTCGCAGCTGCTCCTCCGCAAGTGCCAGCCGTTCCTTGGCGATCCTGTTTTGTTCAGAAAGGAGGGTCCAATCCAGAAACCGCATTCCTAAGTCCAACACAAATTCTTCTTGATTCTCCAATGCCTGAAGTTTCGTGAAGTCAACAGCGTAATCACTCAATTCGTAGCTGAGTCTGTCCAACGTACCACCGTAATTCTGAAGTAGTGGCTGAGAGTACATGAGGTACAGCTTGTTTGTATATAATCTCGCTGGACCAGCAGGAATGACAATGTCCTGCGGCTGAAAAGGAATAACAATGTCGGGAATTTCCTGATCAGTATAGTCGGATGTCCACGAAACTGAGAACCTGCCACCAGTGCTCCAGAGCGCCTTCTCTGCTGATATTTCACCAGCCGCGATACTAATCTCCTCAGGTACACCCAAACCCGAGCTCACTGGTTTCTGGTACGTGTAGTATGGCGAGACACTGATTGACCAATCCTGGTCGCCCAGGTATCGTTCCTGCCCCTTCATTTCGATTTGCACGGACAAAGATTCTTTTACGAAGAACGGATGACTTCGTTGCACTGATTCAAAGAAATCACTCATTCCGATGGTCTGTGCATTGGTTATCTGGGTGAAAAAGAGAATAGTCACATACAAAATGGAGTGTACTTTCATAGCATATGCCTCCTTCCACATACTGATAGAACTCAGGTACTTCCCTCTGCAAGTAGTGTAAATAATATGCAGTGGCTGTCAATGATTTTTTTGTAGAAATGTAAGAATATAGTCTACTACGCTCCCAGCATCGCAGTCGGGGCGTGCAATGAACGCAGCCGGTACACAGAACTACTTATCCGTGCGAGAAACTCAGTTGCCCGCTTAATGAATTGTCCCTCGGTTAACAGAAAAACAGTATCGCCTTCCTGAAGTGTACTGCTGCCTCATGGTATGAGGAATTCGCCGCCTTCCTCCCGATAGATGCCGATAAAGAAACATTCCTTTGGAAAATTCCATTTCTGGGCGATTTCCGTTATCTTCATGCCTGCGCTTCGTGCTTTTTCAGGAATCTTTGCCGCATAAATCTCAGCCTCACCTCCACCGAGCGTCATAATCCTCCTCACCTTTGGCTGTTCGACTTCGGTCATGATTTGATTAACCAAGAGATGTGACACCCTGATCAGGTTCGTTACACCCGCCTGCAGATATGCCTCTTCATACCGTGGGTTTCTCAAACGTACAATAATGCGAGAAATTCCGAGGCTCTTTGAAAGCAGGACACAAGTAAAAAAACACCCAAAAAAATAAAAAGCGAACCGCAAATACTGAAAACAACCTGTATGGTTTCAAGTTTTTTTCGAGGCATCAGCGTTCGTTACATCAAAAATGCATATTGTGCTTAACGTGAGTACCTAATCGAGTTCGTGGTATATCAACATGCCGTAGTGCGCTGCGGTGTATTCTTCAGAGAATTCGTAAATTGAAAGTTCAATCATGTAGACACCGGTCTGTGATGGTTCAATGATGACACTCGGCGTGTTGTCAGTTTGTTCATCTTTCTGTACTTCAACCCACTGTCCATCAACATCTTTGTACACAGTGATATCCAAATCAGCGACCCGCCAATCCGCAAAAGCAGCAACACCGTATGTCCATCCTTCATGCAGCGTGCGGGTGAACCTCTTACCTTCATCGGTTATGATGTCAGCCTGCATGTGCACAATTTCCTGCTCAAGGCTATCCTCCAGGAATTCAACATACCCAGCCATATCAATGAGAATGTTCTTCATGGTCGTATACTCATCTGCCAGTAGTATCGCAGGAAACAAAACGATCAGTGTAAAAAGGATGGAAAGAATAGATGAACGCATAGTACCTCCTCGTATACTTGAGCTTATATACAATTCCGAATCTGTCAAGGAAATAATGTGGTACTACACTCTAACTGTATTGCAGCACGGTCTCGAGCAGTTTCAGCCGTCTGCGACCGTATTTGTCTCGTGTGTTTTGATGGTTAACCAGTCTCTCACAGACCTCTGCCGCGTAGTGCATTTCCGCTTTCGCAGCTGACGAATCAATCTCAGTTAAAGCAAGAAGCGTATAATAGAATGGAAACCGACGCCATCGTCCCAAACCATCTCGATGCCTCTTCAGAACGGCCGCGCCTTTGTGCAACCGTGTCTTAGCATGGTCTAATCCGCCAACCGTGAGGTGCCGCCATAGCGCTGCGGTGCATGCTCCACAGCAATAGAACCCACGGTTCTTTGTGACTGACGCATGGAGACGTCCCTGCATTCCCTTTTTCGCTCTGAGCATAGCGTGCTTTACTGCTGCAGTATCAATGCCAAGTTGTATGAGCGCACGTGACGCTTCTTCACCAAGGATATGACCGATTGCGGCTCCTGATGTTATCCGCTCGCCAGTGAAAACACGGATTCCGTTCTCAAAATCGTATGCAGTCGGTGCAAACATGTGCGCATAGGCACCTTTAAGACCCTGCCTCTCTGCTATCATTTCTGCTGCATGCTTTCGTTCTTGTCTGGCGAGCTTCTTGTGAAAGAAAAAAGCTTCATTCACACGGTCAATGGTTGCTGCAAGGCTTTTCGCACGCACCAGTTTCACATGCCTTACTCCTTATTAAGCTGAGACGTGCAGTGCGGACAGCGGGTTGCCTTGATCGGGATGCTCGTAAAACAATGCGGACACTCTTTTGTCGTTGGTTCTGCAGGTGCCTCTTCTTTTCTTTTCATCTGATTGATACTTTTGATGACGAGAAAAAGCGCAACGGCAACAATGATGAAACTGATGATCGTGTTTATAAAAACACCAAAGTTGAGCGTCACTGCTCCAGCTGCCTGTGCCTCGGCGAGAGCTGCATACGGTCCAGCAGTTGCGCCTTCTTTCAAAACGACGAAGAGATTAGTGAAATCAACATTACCCAAGAGCAGTCCAATTGGTGGCATGATCACGTCAGATACGAGTGACTTTACGATCGTGCCGAACGCTGCGCCGATGATAATACCGACTGCCATATCAACAACATTGCCACGCATGGCAAATTCCTTAAACTCTTTCAACATAACATACCGCCTCGTGCCTTTTTGTTCACCGAATACCTCTTATCCGGGTAGTCTGTATGTCAATCCAAGAGCAAGCGTCTCTTTGAAACGCACTCCGGAATCAATCTCCTTGTCATAGAGAAGCTGAACATACAGATTCACCATGACAAGACTTGTAATATGAGCCACCAGTGTGTGCTCCCAGTTGATATCGGGATACCGCCAGTCATCCTCATTCGGCACACGGGCGACGTTGCCTGATTCAGAGTTATACAAAGCCTGAAACAGACTGAATTTGCTCGTGTATGTGAGACGTTCTTGCGAAAGTGGTGTAGTAAAATCCGTATAAAAAACGAGACCGGCATCGCTCGTCGTCTGTGTCTCACGCAGTGATATCAGCGTATCAAGCACATCGCGGTTTATGTTCTGTCTGAATCCTACACCAAATCGACTCACAAACTCGCGCTTGTCGTCTTTGAAAAACACCTTTGCAACACCAAAGCTCTCAGTGAATCGAACCGGGTTGAACCAACGATCCTTCTCAGGATCTGACTCATCGATGAACTGCGTTTCAATCCTTCCTGATGCATAGGGGTCAACAAAAGCACCAAGGGTCAGACGAACAACGGACTCAAAATCAACCAAATCTGTGGACTTAATAGGGTCAAGCCACTCCTGCGTTTCCTGATCTTGATTATACGTTTGACCGTAGGCAATTCTGAGTTCATTCTTGTTGTGTGCCTTGCGGGAAAGTTGCTTTTCAGCGATGAAATTCGAGTAGGCTGCCCACGAGACTGAACCTGATTCACTTCCCGCCCAATTGTCACTATAGGCATTCTGGGTCAAAGTGAGGTTCGCGTCAATGGACGCTACCCACGGCTCAGAATATAGAGGAAAAACGAAAATGATAAGCAATAGGAATATCATTGACATTCTCTCTCTCATGATTTCTCCCTAGATACACTAGTTATCGCGCACACTGATCACTCTGCCTCTCCTTCAGCAATCATTCGTTGAATCATCTCTGCTTCAGGATGGCCAGGATTGGCCTCGAGTGCATGTCTAAAGTACGGCACTGCCTTCACCTTATCACCAGAGTGGTAATGTGTAGCGCCAAGATTGATCAATGCTGGCACGTAATTTGAATCAACATTGATCGATGCTTCAAAACTCGTTATCTCTCTCAGTTTCCACGTGTGATCACCTGTCTGGTTGAATTTCATGCGACATGCCATGCCGTGCAGATTGTGTCCCAGTGCTGATCGCGGCTCGAGCTTCAAACCCTGTTCATACAACGCAAGTGCCTGGTCTATCTCGCCCTTTTCAAATGCTTCAGCTCCCTCATTGAAATAGTATTGAGCTGTTTTGGGTTGGCTGCATACGATGAGAAAAAGTATCGTACATACGCACAGTATTCTTATCATCCTATCTCCTTTATCAAATAGTCCTACCGGCTTATCATTATCGGCATGAAAAATGTATATATCGGTAGAATGAGGGCACCGTACGCTGGTTGATACCACGCACAATGCGAAAAGGGTCCACCAAGTGCAAATACCCAAACGACGAATGCAATAGTGGATACCGTTATTTGTGACCAATCATTCACTTTAGCTACCCGCAGCAGGTACAGCACCGTGCCGATGATGCCAATACCAAAAATAATCCAGACAATGAGGGTAAACGGGATATCAGCACGTGCCGCATACGCAATGTTGTATAATGTAACATACAATGCAACGACCTCGGCAGGAATGTACTTGAGTATTTTGGTCAGATAATCATCCGGTTTTACCTTTTCTCTTTCTGCCTCGGGCAGTCGCGACTGGATTGCATTTATGTTCTTTGACGTTATTACAAGCCGCACTGAAACCTCCTTAATGGCCTACGGCCATTGGCAGGGAATAGACTATCATTAGTCTGATTGTCCCATAGTCCTATTGTCATATTGTCAAGTTAATGATTTAACTATCAGACTATCCGGCCATCCGACGATAGGACTAATATTAGTGGTTCAATGGTTAACTATCCAACCATCCAACTATACAACCAAATAAGTACAACTATCCAACTATCCAACAATGCCCTGCCGTGTATGCATTCTACTCGGGAAATTGTGTATGTCAACCGTATATGCCTGCGGCATATGGCTAATGGCTTATTGCAAATGGCTTATTGCTAATGGCCAGTGGTACAGATCAGACTATCATTAGTCTTATTGTCTCATAGTCCCATTGTCTGATTGTCCTATCGTCTGACTATGAGACTATCCGACAATCAGACCATCTGACTAATCATTAATCAGACTATCCGACCATGGGACAATGGGACACAAATATCCTGCATCGTGTATCATGTATCCCGTATCGCGCATATGTCTAGTGCTGGCATTGACATGTTATACATACAATGTACAATGAAGATGAAAGGAGATTGTAGATGTTTACATTTATCGTGTGGCTGATTCTTCTGGTGCTGTGCTGGCCACTCGCCCTGCTTGCGCTTATCCTCTACCCGATTGTGTGGCTATTGTTATTGCCCTTTCGTCTTCTCGGTATTGCTGTGGAGGGCGTGTTTGCAGTGCTCAAAGCAATTATTCTGCTGCCTGCCCGCATAATCCGCGGTCCAAGCAAAGCAGGATAGCATTCCAACAAATTCGTCATTGCGAGCGACCGCAGGTCGCGTGGCAATCTCATGATGCCCTCAATGTCAAAGTCAAAATGTCAAGCACCGTCCCCACGCGCTTCGTTAATTTCAAGGTCTGACCCACATGTTTCTCGGTATAGACGCAATGTGTCCATAAACGAGTTAGGTACCAGTGCGTTATGGAGGTAATATAACAATGAAAATAATCAAATGGGAAGACGCTAAAATTTCTCCAAATCCCCACGAAGTTGATGCGAGAAAAATCTATGATA
>DAOVBK010000255.1 GCA_030670605.1 Candidatus Stahliibacteriota bacterium | reverse complement strand
AGTCGCGAAAAAAACTGGTCAGTATGAAACACCACTTATCGTCCCGCACTCTGATCCGATCGTATATACGGTCGCACGCGAAGTTGTAAAAGAATCGTATACGTCTATTGGTAGACCGGATTTGTTTGACCCGGACAAAGTATTTTTTGTAACACGGTCTCAATTCGCCTATGCCGCAGCAATCGATGGTATAATGGTTCGTGACAAACCCGCAGCCAATTTCTTGATAGGTTGGTTCCGAGCAGAATCTTTAATCCTTGCGGAAACTGGTGCAATGACTGGCGCAATACAGATAGCCGGGACAGACTCGGTCAGTCAGCTACCGTTTTTTGTTACGGCTTGTGATTACACTATCATCGGTGAAGAACTGTATGCTGCGTCTGCCTACCTCTCCAGAGAACCAATGTTGATGAGCGCGATAAAGGGAGAAGATGTTGGCAAACTCGTCATCTTTGCTGTACTTGGTATTGCATCACTGGTCGGCTTGCTAACGCGCTTTCCGGTCTTGAGTCTTTTTCAATAGAAAGGAGCTATCATGAAAACACGTCTTCCTCTCTTTTTGGTACTTGTCTTGGGTATTGTGGGAATAGTACCGTACTTTTCACAACATCCAGTGATACAAGGCAGTGAGAATTTCATCAGGAATGACCTCATCCGCATTGTTGCTGCTTTTGCGCTCATTCTCGGTCTTGGCAGTCTTCTCAAAGTCCATTTTGACAAAATCACACGGAGCCGATCCAACTGGCAATACTCATATGTGCTCATCATCGGTTTTATCCTGACTTCGATAATTGGATTACTTGGCGGACGGACCGGTGAAGGTTTCCTTCCAACCAGGATCGGTGATTTCGAATTTCACCTGCAAGTGATTTTCGAGAACATCATTGTGCCATTAGGTTCAACCATGTTCGCTTTGCTCGCATTCTTCATGGCGTCAGCATCATATCGCGCGTTCAGAGCGCGGTCAGTAGAGGCAACACTGCTGCTTGTGACCGCATTCATTGTGATGCTTGGCTTACTGCCGCTCGGCGATAGGATTTCCCATCACTTACCGTCATTTGTCCAATGGATAATGGATGTTCCGAATGTTGCTTCAAAACGAGGCATTGGCTTTGGTATTGCTCTTGGTAGTGTTGCAACGTCATTGAAAATCATTCTCGGTGTTGAACGGTCCTGGCTTGGAGGTTCAAAATGAAAATATTTGATTACCTCGCAAAAGTTGACCGTCGTATTATCTATCTCATTCTCGCTGTTGTTGTTATCCTACCCCTTGTTTTCCCGCGACCGCAGAGTGTACGGGTCATGACACCAACAGAAAAACTCTTCAATACGGTTGATACTATTCCGGATGACAAAGTATTGATGATCGACTTTGACTATGACCCGCAGACCCAGCCAGAAAATGAACCAATGGCAATAGCCCTCACACGGCATGCCTTCCAGAAACGTATTAAGGTAGCAGCTCTATCCCTGTATGCACAGCCACTCGGTCTTGCAGTACAGGCATTAGACCAGGTTCGCGAGGAATTCAATGCCAGAGCGCAAACCTATGAAGACAGCATCATCTATGGACGTGATTATGTATTGCTTGGCTGGCAGCCGCCTCCCATTGTACCACTTCTGGGTATGGGTATCAGCATTTCCAGTGTGTACCCAACAGATTACTACGGTTTCCAGACAGATTCATTGCCAGTGATGCAGGGTATTGAGAATTTTAATGATGTCAGCATACTGGTTTCGATTAGCGGCGGCAGTGCGCCTTTGTGGTGGGTCGCCTATTCACAGGTTCGCTATGGTGTTGCTGTCGGTGCTGGACTCACTGCAGTAAGCGCATCTGATTTTTTTATCTACTATCAGACAGGTCAGTTCTCCGGACTCATGGTCGGCATGAAAGGCGCAGCTGAATATGAGGAAATGGTGGAGAGAATCGATGTACCGGGAAGACGTAAGGCAAGCGAAGCACTCGGTTCACTGACCGCAGCCCACCTGACCATCATGGCTTTCATTATCATCGGTAACATAGGATACATCGTGAAAAGGAGGCGAAAATGAATATCTCGACTGCGTTCTGGGTCTGGGTAGGTGCTTTTCTCACATTGTGCATCTTTTCCTTTCTGTACAAAGACAACCCGTTCTACAAATTCGCTGAGCACTTGTTTGTCGGTGTATCCAATGGCTATATTGTAACGCTCACCTGGCATGGCGTGCTCTGGCCTGCCGCATTAAGACCAGTGCTCGTTCAGGGACACTGGTGGCTCATCATTGCGATGATAATAGGAGCACTCTATCTCACACGGTTCATACCACGGATATCATGGATGATACGCATTCCCATTGCAATAACCATGGGGTATTCGGCAGGTGCAGCGATCCCTGCTATTATTCAAGCCGAGATTGTCAGGCAAGTTCAGGGAACGGTTCTCACACCGGATAATTTCGCCCGGTGGAATGCTGGTTCTGCCGGTATTGTTTGGTCAATCATCATCTTTATCGGCGTTGTCTGTACACTTTCTTATTTCTACTTTTCCCGGGAGCACAAGGGTGTGCTTGGTGTTACTTCACGGATTGGAATCATTTTCATTATGGTCGGTTTCGGCGCGGCGTTCGGCTATACGGTCATGGCGCGTATCAGTTTGTTTATAGGAAGAATGCAGTTCTTGTTAGGAGACTGGCTGGGGATAATACAGTAAAAAAAGAGTAACAGAGTATCGGTGTAACAGAGTGGCTTGATGTGAGATGTGGGATGTGAGATATCCCATATCGCATATCACATATCCTTTCTGTGACTCTTATACTCTACTACTCCGGTACTCTATCACTCCGATACTTGGCTGTTAGTGGACAACAACAAACTTCCCAATCTGTTCGCCGACGTTTGATTCAATGTGGAAGATATAGATACCACTCGCAACAATCTGGCCAAAGTCGCTCAACAGGTCCCACCATTCATCACCACCAAGATTGTTCGGCACGGTCGGACCTTGCTCAGGTACCTCAGTATCAATATGCAATATCGTCCGCACTAACTCACCATTCAAGTTGAAAATACGAATCGTACAACTCG
>DAOVBK010000008.1 GCA_030670605.1 Candidatus Stahliibacteriota bacterium | reverse complement strand
ATGAAAGCACAGAGTACACTGAAAGAAAGCATGGAAGACACGGAATGAAAGCACAGAGTACACTGAAAAGTATCACAGAACACACAAAGACAAGCGTTCTGTGTTTTCAGTGTTTTGGGATTTGTGATTTGGTCCTTGGCTCTTGGTATTTGGGGTTTAGTCAGACATGGCCTTAATCAATTACGCATCGCGGGAAATAAATGCAAAGATTGTCTACTATGGTCCTGGGCTTGGTGGTAAGACAACAAATATCAAATATATATATACCAAGCTGAACCCGGCGATCAAGGGAAAGCTTATCAGTCTTGCCACAGAGCTTGATCGGACACTTTTCTTTGATTTTTTACCGGTTGACCTCGGTACGATACGGGGCTTTAAGACCCGGTTTCACCTCTATACAGTACCGGGTCAGGTGTTTTACAATGCATCACGGAAATTGATACTCAAGGGGGTTGATGGCATTATTTTTGTTGCGGATTCTCAAATCGAACGGTATGACGAGAACATTCTTTCCTCTGAGAATATGCAGGAGAATCTGGAGACCTATAATCTCTCGCTCAAAAAGATACCCCTTGTCATTCAATACAATAAGAGAGATTTGCCGAATATAACGCCGGTTGAGGAATTACAGAAGATCCTCAATCCGCAGAGCAAGTATCAGTATTTTGAATCAGTCGCGACCCAGGGGATTGGCGTGTTTGAAACGCTCAAAGAAGTATGTAGGTATGTCCTTAAGGCATTGGCTTGATCTCGGCTAACTGAATAGCATGTCCTCTCAATTATGCGATCGTTGTAACAGGGTGGTTAACCCGGGTGAACTTCTGTATCGCGTTTCTATCAAAGTCCGTGCTGATTTCGATGGCATTATCAATATTAACGCTAAAGAGATTGACCTCAAAAAGGAATTTGAAAAGATACAATCAGTACCAGAAGACCTTCTCGAAGAAGAGGTCTACCGAGAATTCGATTTTATCCTTTGCCCGCGGTGTAAGGAGATATATTGCGCTAATCCACTCCATTTACCGTTTGGTAGAACGTGAACTATACTTAAGTATCAACAGGAAGGAGCAGTTGTTTACCGTGTAACAGCGGTACACTAGGTCAGGAAAAGCATGTCTTTTATACATCTTCACAATCATACCGAGTATTCATTGCTTGACGGTGCCATGAAGATTGACCGGCTCACTGAGCTTGCCGCGAAGTACAAGATGCCAACGGTTGCCATTACTGATCATGGCAATATGTTCGGGGCGGTTGAGTTCTACAAGAGCGCACACCGCCGGGGTGTCAAACCGATCATTGGTATTGAGACCTATATAGCACCGCGTTCTCGCAAAGACCGCTCAAAGAACTTACGGATACCAGAATCATCGTTTCACCTAACACTTCTGTGCAAAGATGAAACAGGGTATAGGAATCTCATAAGGCTTTCGTCCAGTGCCTTTCTCGAAGGGTTCTATTACAAACCGAGAATTGACAAAGAAATCCTCGCGCGTCATGGCGCTGGTCTTATCGGTCTGTCTGGCTGCCTTAAGGGCGAAGTCCCCTACCTGCTCGGTATGGGCGATCGAAACGGTGCGAAAAAAGCTCTACTAGAATATCAGGAGATACTTGGCCGTGACAATTTCTATGTTGAGATCATCAGGCTTGGCGTGAAACGAGAACAAGCGATTCACAAAGAGTTGATTGACCTCGCAAAAGAATGCGATGCACCGCTCGTGGCAACCAATGACTGTCACTATTCTTATCCTGAAGATTACAAGGCACACGATGTCCTTTTGTGTATTGGGACAAAGAAGACGTTGTCAGACCGTGAGCGACTTCGATTCGAAACACATCAAGCATATTTCCGTTCGCCTGAAGAAATGGCAAAACTCTTTGAGGATTTACCAGAGGCGCTGTCAAACACTGGCTTGATTGCGGAAAACTGTAATCTTCGTATTGATACCTCGGGAAAAGACGTGAAGCTGCCGACATTTCCGCGACCCCAGAACTTCACATCAGATTTTGACTACCTGAAGTATTTGGCCTTTGAGGGTGTGAAACGTAGGTATGAACGTACGCCTGGTATTGAGGAGCGCCTCAAGTATGAACTCGGCATTATCAAGAATATGGGTTTGTCAGGATACTTTCTCATTGTCCGTGAAATTATTCAATACGCACGTGAGAACGCGATACCAGTGGGTCCTGGTCGCGGTTCAGCAGTTGGTAGTCTAACACTGTATGCGCTCGGCATCACTGATGTCGATCCATTGAAATACAATTTGATCTTTGAACGGTTTCTGAATCCAGAACGTTTGATTTTGCCTGATATTGATGCAGATTTTGGTGATTCTCGCCGGGACGAGGTGATAGAGTTTATCCGTCAGCGATATGGCGAGAAGAATGTGACCCAGGTCATAACCTTCGGCACAATGCAGGCCCGTGCCGTACTGCGGGATGTTGCCCGGGTTATGGGTATTCCATACAGTGAAATAGACCGCATTGCCAAGCTCATACCGTTTCAGCGGAACATTGACGAGGCGCTGAAAGAGGTTAAGGAATTGAGGTTGCTCATTGAATCCAAAGAGGAGTACAAAGAGTTGATATCGATCGCCAAGAAGCTGGAAGGACTCGCCCGGCATCCAGCAACACATGCAGCAGGTGTTGTCATTACGCCGAAAGAGCTCGTTGAATATGTTCCGTTGTATAAGAGTCCGGATAGAAAAGAGATTTCGACGCAATATGCAAAAAACTCGCTTGAGGACATTGGTATTCTCAAGATGGACATACTGGGCTTGCGCACGCTAACCGTCATTGACAATACGCTGAAGCTGATTGGCAGACAGATCGGAGATATCCCGATCTATGACAAGGATACCTATGAGATGCTGAAGCGAGGTGAAACCGTTGGCGTGTTTCAGCTTGAGAGCCAGGGTATGCAGGAGATTTTGAGAAGCTTCAAGCCAGAGAATTTCGAGGATTTGATCGCCGTGATTGCGCTCTACCGACCAGGTCCCATGGGCAATGTCAACCTGCAGAAGATGATTGAAAACAAGAATAATCCCGGGAAAATCAAGTACCTACATCCTTTGCTTGAGCCGATTCTCAAAGAAACGTATGGGATGATTGTGTATCAGGAGCAGGTCATGCGGATCGCGTCAGCTATTGCCGGGTTTTCAATGGCTGAAGCAGACAATCTACGCCGGGCAATGGGTAAGAAGATCCCTGAACTCATGGCTGAGAACCGGGAGAAGTTCATTCAGAACGCACAAGAAAAGGGTGTTGCTGCAGACGTTGCTGAGACGATATTCAATAAGGTGGCGCCGTTTGCTGGCTACGGTTTCAATAAATCACATGCGGCAGCATATGCCGCCCTGGCAAATCAGACCGCCTATTTGAAATGTCACTTTAAGCAAGAGTTCATGATCAGTTCGCTCAATAGCGAAGTACACGACACAAAGCGGCTCTGGGTATTGATTCGCGAGACACGCAAAAGGGGCATGGAAATAGCGGCACCAGATATTAATCAAAGTGACTATGAATTCAAGAAAGAAGAGGAGAAGATTCGCTATGGTCTGGGTGCTCTTAGGAACCTTGGAAAGCCGATAGTTAATGCGATACTTAAAGAAAGAGAACGCGGATTATTTACGTCATTCTTTAATTTTCAAGCGCGGGTCAAAGGACTGAACAAGAAATCCCTTGAGGCTCTTATCAAGGCAGGCTCATTTCATGAGCTTGAGCCGGATAGCAGTAAGCTCTTGAAGATCTTCAAGCGCGGCAAGGCGCATATGGCAACGCAAGTAGGTTTGTTCCCGGATGAGGTCAATGATGATAATGGAGAAGAAGATACTGCAGAGGCCAACGAGGATACCATAGCATACCAGAAAGAAGCGTTTGGATTCTACTTCTCTGAGCACCCGCTTGAGCACTACAAGGAGGAGATTTCTGCGCTCGATCTGCTCTCTATTAGTAGCCTTGATACGCATAAGAGTGGCGAATTCATCACGATTGGCGGGTTGCTGAGCGCCAAGAAGATCAAGAAGGACAAGAAGGGGCGCAATTACGCAATTGTGAATGTTGAGGATTTTGATGGTGCCATTGACATATTCATTTTTTCGGATAACTTTGAAAGGTATGCGCCACTGCTCACGGTTGATACACCGCTTATTATTCGAGGTAGGGTTTCAGGCGATGAGGAGCGCAAGAGCATGCGCGCTGAGCAGATCATACTCCTGAAAGATGCCCGCAAGTACTATAAGAGAGTCGTGATTAACTTTGACCGTAGTCAGATGCCGGATAAGAATCTCAAGGATTTGCACGAAATCCTGGATGCAAATAAGGGGCCGTGTGAGGTATGGTTCAAGATCAATGGGAAAATGGAATGCAGGAATCTCAGGTCACGGAGCATTAAGATAGACCCGGCACCTGAGGTGCTTGACCGGATTAAGGGTATTGTGGGACCAGGTTCGCTCCAAATTTATGGCAGTATATAGGAAGAAAAGGCGAAAAGAAGGCTTAAAATGGCAAAGAGGGCGACGAGGACACGAAGGAGAGGATGGTAAGAAGCCTCTTATTGCCTTCTTTGCGCCGTGTGTCAGCTTTCTCAAGCCCTCTTTCCGTGGAGGTTAAATGATTCTCATTTTATGTCTGTTAAGCAGTCTTTATTATGTTGATCAACCATATCCTGGCATTCCAGCTCATGCTGAGTTTGACATTGAGCTGCGATTTGGTCCCCAGGGAGAAATAATCGGATTCTTTCAGATCGGTATCTGGGATAGGTTTGGCGTTGGCGTCAGCTACGGTGCATCAAATCTCATCGGCGCTGGCGATCCAGATTTCTATGAAATACCGGGTATGCAGGTAAGGATTGTCGCCATTGAGGAGATGCTCTTCCTTCCTTCATTTCGCATCGGATTTGATAGCCAGGGATATGGGGGTTATGATGGCACGCGATATGATATCATGTCAAAGGGCATCTATGGCCAATTGAGCAAGTCGTATGCCTCATCCTACTTTGAAATCGTGCCCAGCATCGGCGTTAATTACGCGCTGGAGGGAGATAACAGATTTGATATGTTTGCGGGAATCAAAGCCCAGTTTGGCACAAGCTCTGCGTTGATGCTGGATTATAGTCCGAATTTTAAGGATGAACGAGATCAAGACAATGGGTATCTAAATGTTAGCCTGATGTTCATATTTTATGAGGAGATCTTCTTTGAATTCGCACTTCGTGACCTGCTTGACAATAGCAGTAATGATTTGCAGTACAATCGGATGATACGACTCGGCTATGTGCAGTACTTCTAGGTTTCACGTGAAACATTGGGTTGCTTCTCACTGCACGCATCGTGCGTGAGCAAAGGTTTACATAAAGGAGGTAATCATGGTGAAAGAGTTGACTGATACGGACTTCCATCAAGAGGTTGAAAAGTCTGACATTCCATATCTTGTTGATTTTTGGGCGATTTGGTGTGCTCCCTGTTCAATCGTGTCTCCAGTATTGGAAGAGATCAGCAAGGAATATGATGGTAAGATCCAGATCGGCAAGGTCAATGTCGATAATGAGATAAAGACCGCAAATGAATTTAGCATTCAGAACATCCCGACGCTGTTGCTCTTTCAGAATGGTAAAGAAATAGAGAGGATAATTGGAGCCGTGCCAAAAGACCATATTATCCAAAAAATACAGAAATATGTGAAATAAAACAACGGAGGAACTGTGAAAAAGCTACTGCTCGTCGGTTTGGCAGCCCTTATATCTGTGCTCGTGTGCTCTGCTAACGGTGTGCAAACAGCACAAATTGATAAGGATTTCACACTTACATCGATTGATGGCGAGGAGATTACATTATCCAAGCTTAAGGGAAAGGTTGTGCTTATTGATTTCTGGGCAACATGGTGCCCACCATGCAGAAACAGTATTCCAGTATTCGCCAAATTGTACAACAAATACCATGATCAGGGTTTCACTGTGCTCGGCATCAGTACTGAAGAGAAGTCAGTGCTGACTAGGTACCGGGACGAACACAATGTTCCCTACCCTATTCTTCTTGGAACCAAAGAGCTTTTGAGAATGTACGAAATATCGGCAATTCCCAAGATGTACATTCTCGATAAGAACGGTGTGGTCAGAAAGACGCAATTGGGCTTTGCGCCTGAATTAGAACAGGGACTTAATACACTCATTGACTCGCTCGTGAAAGAATAGACCAATACACATACGGAGGTGATATGATTCGACTCACCATGAAAAAGGGTTTGCAGTTCATTGCCACGGATGATCATAATCATACAATGGTTATAGATGCAGTGAAAGATGTCGGTGGATTTGATGAGGGGTTTCATTCGATAGATCTGCTTCTTGTCAGTCTTGCGACGTGCATGGGTATGGATATGGTCAGTATTCTGAAGAAAAAAGGTGGGAAAATCGACGCATTTGAGGTCACCGTTGACGGAAAGCGAGCTCTAGAACACCCGAAACGGTATGAGAAAATCACCATGACATTCCGGTGTACGGGTGATTATCGCAGGGAAGATCTTCTGCGCGCCCATGAGCTGTCACGTGATAAGTACTGCGGTGCGTATGCCACGCTGCAGAATCCACCGGATATTGAGTGTATTGTTTAGCGTTACCTCAGTTTTGTCACCTTTGTAACCGCATTGTATTCGCCAAGTACACAATAGTAAATGCCTGCAGGCACATCATTGCCTGCGTCATCCTTGCCATCCCAGGTTACGTGGTTGGATTGTTGGATGGTTGAATGGCTGAATTGTTTGACCAGCTGACCAGCAACGTCGTAAATGTGTATACTGACTGTCCCGTCTGGGGGACGAGGACTCTCGTCCCATGGGGACGGAGCTTTGTTCTGTCTACTGTCTGCTCCAAAGCTGATATCTGTCTTGTCTTTGAAGGGATTAGGCTGAGCATCGATTGAAAATGCACACACCGGGGTCTGTGATTCTTCTACACTAATCGGGTAGCCAAAATCCGCAAAGTATATAGTATACGGTGTTGCATGCCCTTGTGTCCACACGACATACGCACCGCAGCTATTAGGGTATCGGACTGGTTCCCCAATGCCAAAAACCGATCGTACTGTTCCTTGAGTCCAGCCGGACATGAAATAGTAAAGGTGGTAACAGATGTCTATGTACCCTGATGAATCCTCTTGCCAGTACAAGTAGGACCAGGCATCGCCGACTGTTGTGAGCACGGGATACGATGAATTGCCGTCTGTTGCATAACCACCACCATTTCCTCCGACAAACGTAGCATCCAGATTGCCAGAGGTGCTGTCCTCGTAGCAGAACGACAACGTTTCCATGCCCCCATGGCCAAAGTCAAGAGACGAATGCCGTAGCGGTAAGTAGTGTGCGTACGCCGTCACAGGAGACCATGTTGTGCCTTCTTTGTAACGTACATGTATTTGATAGGGTGAATAACAGTCTGTATCAAGGCAATCCCAACAAACATAGATGCGATTATTTGGGCTGAACAGTGAAATCGATGGGTAGGAATAGGTGGCTTCTGTAGAACCGAAATCGCTGATACGCATTGTGTCACCAGGCATGGCGCCGATGCATGTGCGGTAGTAGATATAGCACTGGGTTCCGATTTCCTCGACCCACACAATGTGCGCAGTCAGATGTTCATCAGCAACCACATCAGGATACGTTGAGTTGTTGGATGATTCGCTAATGTTTACCGGGGGTGCCCAATCATCAAGGCAGTCATAGTAGACATCATAGGTGCTGTCAGACGGATCAAACTGCTGCCAGGCAACATGCCGGATTTCATTATGGTAAATGTCAAGCGCAGGATAGAGACCTGAGGACAGGGAATACGACGTTTGCCATGACACCCCTTGGTCTGTGGAGCGTATGTAGTAGATACTATCGTTATCATGATACACGAGGTGGATGGTATCACTCGGCAGCTCACCGTTTCGCGTAGCGAGCTTGTGGCTGTTGCTGAATGCTGTCGCATCAGAGGAGTTGACCGATGTTACGGGATAGCATTGGTACTGGGCTAAGGCAACGATGCAGCAGGAAATTAAACAGAGCGCACTTTTTTGTACATACATTGTCTACCTCCATGTAATTATACGTGCGAGAGCAAAACGTGTCAAGGGGTGCAACAATCCTCCACACTTATCGAGCACACTATTATTACAGAATATCATTTTATCATTTTGTTAATTGACAAAATGATAAAATGATGTATGATGTGGTATGGGAAAAAAGAAAATACCAGAGGTTCGTTACCGGGCATCACGCATCTGCCGTGCTCTCGGTAATCCAACCGCATATGAAATCGTCCATCTTCTCGCACGCGAAAAAAGAACACCAGAACAGTTGGCGCGTCTCCTTGGGGTGAGCGTACCGACGGTTTCCCAGTCGCTACGCGTACTGCGGGACCTGGACCTTGTTCGCTATGAAGTGTACTGGCGTACCCGTTCTTACTGGCTCAAGACGAATGCGGTCGCTCCTGTCATGTTTGATCTTGAGCGTCTTGTTAAAACCATTGAGCGATTGAAGTGAGTATCATTTTGTCATTTTGTTAATTAACAAAATGACAAAATGATTAAGAGAGCCCGGCGCTACAGAACGGGCGCGGGAGAATGTGGTCCACAAAGTGCGTCCATGTTCCACACGGTCACATAGTGGGTCAGGAGATATGAGCTTTTCTTGACATTGCGGTGCTAGGGCAGTATACTCCGAAGATGACGGACGCATCGATGTACAAAGACGAGCTTTCCGGTGTCTACAATCGTAAGTATTTAGAAAAACAACAAAATGCCGTAGCAGGCGAACTCGTTCTAAAACGTATCCCTTTTTCCGTGGTTATGGTTGATATTGATCACTTCAAAGAAATAAACGATACTCATGGTCACCTCAAGGGTGATGAGGTTATCAAAGCATTTGGTACATTTCTACAGGATGAGCTCAGGAAATCAGATGCGGTCATACGGTACGGTGGTGATGAGTTTGTCTGCTTTATGCCCAATACGACACGGCGGGATGCAGAGGCCATATACCGTCGGATACTAAAAAAATGCAAAGAACAAACATTCAGTGGTATCAACATTTCTTTCAGTGTCGGTGTCGCCTCATATCCGCTTGATGCCGATGATTTTGACCGATTGCTCGGTATCGCCGACCAGGTGTTCTACGATGCGAAACGAAGCGGTCGGGGACGATTGGGGACAATGCAAAAGAGAAGAATTGAGTTGCCAATCCCTGTTTTTCTCAATTGCCGGGACGAACAGGAATTGCTCAAGCATTTCTTGGCAGATAGCAAAGAAGGGTTCGGTGTTGCGATTATCAAGGGAAATGTTGGTATTGGCAAGACACGCCTGACCAAAGAAATATTGAGTACAATCAAAGGAAGAGAGATAATCTGGAACGATTGTTTGTTCCTTGCCGATACTATTACATACTATCCAATACGCGAATTAATCAAATACCGAATCCAGCAGCTCGGTACAAAGACGTTTGAAGATATTCCACCTATCTACAGACTTGAAATCGGGAAGCTGGTTCCCGAGATCGGCGTTGAGATTGCTGAAAAAGGTGTTTCATTCGTGCAGGACAAGTATCGTCTCTACGAGGGAATCAAGAAGGTCATTGAGGTTGGTGATCGACCGAAAGTAATTGTCATTGATAATATCCAGTGGATCGACCAGGAGTCAATCGAGATCATGAGATACTTGATACGGGCGCTGAATCAGTATGCCATAGTATTTGTATTCATCTATCGCATTGAGGAGGAGACTGAATTCCTGAAAAATCTTTTTTTGTCGATAAACCGAGAGGTTGATGTCAAGGAAATATGTCTCAATGCCCTTACGCGAGTCGACATTGAAAGAGGCTTACAGGCGATTATCGGTGAGGAACCTGAACACGCGCTCATTGACTACGTTGTTCGTGAAAGTGGTGGAATACCCTATTTCGTCGAAGAAATTATGCGCGGGCTGTATGACAAGAGATATTTAATTATTGAAGAAGATACATGGGCGTTCACTGAGCCGGACAAAGAGATTGTGCCAAAGAGTCTTGAGGATATCACACTGAGGAAGTACAACAGTTTGAGCAAAGAGGCACGGTCGGTGTTGGATGTTGCAAGTGTCATGGGTAGGTTCGATGTTCAAATACTCATGTCACTGACTGGATACAATGAGGGCGAGATAGTTGGCTTTATTAATGATATCAGTCGTCTCGGCCTCGTGAAGTACACGCAGGACCGATTTGAGTTTCTTGAAGCATTGCCCGAGGAAGTCAAAACTAAACCTCATCGAGCTTCGATGAATCTCCTCTTAGGTCGTTACCATGCTTGCAGAGAGGATTTTCCCCGATCCGAAAGGCATTTTGAGAAGGCTTCTTTGATCTATGCAGAACTGAAGCAGCCATTGAACATTGGGAAAACATACTACTACCGCGAGCAAATGGAAGAGGCGCACACAAAAGACGTAGTATGCTCTGCAAAATTCTATAGAGAAACCATGAATATTTTCGTGTCTATCGATGCTTGGACCTGGAAAGAAAAAGCCGAACATGCATTGAAAGCGTGAAGAACACCGACATGGAGAAAAAATCCACATACGTTGATGAGCTGACACGTTTATACAACAGGCAGTATCTTGAAGAAAAACAAACCCAGAAGGTTCGCGCACTCGTCGCGCACGGTACGCCCTTTTCTATTGCCATTGTTGACATTGACCACTTTAAAGAAATTAATGACACGTACGGACACATGAAGGGGGATGAGGTACTAAGTGAGTTTGCGCAGTTTCTAAGACGTGAATTAAGAAAGTCAGATACCATTATTCGATATGGCGGCGATGAGTTCGTATGTATTATGTCAAAAACAATGCGCCAGGATGCAGAGTGGATATATCGCAGGATTGTAAAAGCGTGCAGAAATAAACAGTTCAGTGGCTTGCAACTCACCCTGAGTGCTGGCATTGCTGCCTATCCAGAAGATGGAAAGACCTTACACAACCTGCTTAAAGTAGCTGATGGCGCCCTGTACGCTGCCAAGCGGCGTGGTCGGGATCAAATCCATATGGTAGAGAAAAAAGCGATAGAGCTGCCAATAAAGCACTTAGTCAATCGCGATAATGAAAAGGAAGCACTAAAAACAGCCTTGGCTCATGATGGAGAGCATGTGGCTATCGTAATTGTACGGGGTTGTGTTGGAGTAGGTAAGACACGTCTCGTGAGGGACGTACTCGATAACATACACGGGAGAGAAATTATTTGGGCAGATTGTCTGCTTATGGCTGAGGGTATTTCGTACTACCCCATACGCGAAGCAATTAGGTACCGCATAACACGACGTAGTATTGATATGTTCACTGTTATTTCTTGGATGTATCGGTATGAGGTAGCAAAAATCATTCCCGAAATGAGTGAAACTATCACCGAAGATATTTCAGAAAAAGAAAGCATGGTGGACAAGTATCGTCTTTTTGAAGGCATCAGGAGAATACTCCAGGCTGGCGACTTTCCCAAAACAATGGTTATCGATAATATTCAATGGATTGATAAGGCATCCTTGGAGGTTGTTGAGTATCTGGTTCGCTCATTAGAGAGATTTACTTTTGTTTTCATTCATAGAAGCGAGGAGACGAATGATTCTATCGATACGTTCATGAAGCGCATAAAAGGTACTGATTATGGTCAGGACATTGCGCTAACAGCATTTGGACAATCTGACATACAGGAATGTATTTGTGCAATTCTTGGGGAAGAGCCGTCAGATAAGCTGACCGAATATGTCACAGAAGAAAGTGCGGGTATTCCCTACTATATAGAAGAAATCATGCGAGGCTTGTATCACAATCACTACCTTGTTATTGAAGATGGTGCGTGGCAGTTCAAGCAACCTCATAAAGAGATTGTACCAAAGAGTTTAGAAGATATTGCCTTGAGGAAATATCGTAGCGTCAGCAAGAAATCCCAGGACGTATTAGACATAGCAAGTGTTATTGGGTGGTTTGACCTAGAGATTATACAGCAGATGGCCGAGCTTGATGAAACTGAACTAGTTGATTTGTTGAAGACGATGGCTGGGTTTGGTTTGGTCAAATACAAAGGTGACCACTTCGAGTTCACGGAAGAAATCAGCCGCAATGCGATTTATAAGAAATGTGTTGAGGGTATAAAGGGCATGACATTACACAAACAGATAGCTGAGCGACTCGAGCAGCAGTATGAGAGCGACGAGAAGAACATAGTACGGCAGCTTGCACATCATTACTATCACGCGCATGATAAGAATAAGGGTATACAGTACTGCATTCTCGCTGGTGATATGTCAAAAGCGAAATATGCCCATGAGGAGGCAGCACGGGATTACACATGTGCCTTGGAACTATTAGGAGATGACCGAGAAGAGCGCGCGGTATCGAGGAAGATCGACTGTTTGCTCAAAAGGGCGTATGCATTGTGTGCTATGGGTGATCCTGAAGCAGCACTCAAGGACTTGGCAGATGGTCTTAAATATGCGAGAGATCGTGCTGATACAAAGAGACAGGCAGATATTCTCGCGAAACGGGCATCTGTGTATCATGATACATCCCGCAACAAAGAAGCTATTTCCGAGGCAGGAAAGAGCAGGAAACTATATGAACAGATTAACGATGTCAAAGGTATCGCCGGGGCACTCATTACTGTGGCATTTTCACATCTTGTGCTGACAGAACCAGACAAGGCGATTGAGAAATTCACAGAAGCATTGCAGATGTATGAGAACACAGGAGACAGGAGCGAGCAGTCGAGAATTCTGAATCACTTAGGGAATGTGTACTTCACACTGGGCGATTTTGAGCGTGCGTTAGATTTTTATGAAAAAGCGCTGAAAATGGCTCACGAGACAGATGATACATTGGGCATTGGCATGGCATCCGGTAGTATTGGCATTGTGTGCAGTAATCTCGGTGAATACCAACGAGCGCTCACATCCTATGAACAAGCCCTTGCAATAATGATGGAAATAGGACACAGACGCCAGGAAGCAGTCACTCGCGCAAACATTGCGATAATACACGATGAGTTAGGAGACTACAATACATCGCTCCAGTACCATAAAGCGGCATTGAAGATTGCCATAGAAATGGGTTACACGCGTGGTGAAGCCCTCTACAGAAGCAACATGAGTTCGATCTATGGCAAGCTTGGTCAACATCATACTGCCCTGAATCTGCTCGAAGATTCATTGGAGATTGCACATCAGATTGGATTTCGTCTCCTTGAGGCACATATACTTTCTAATATCGGACATGTATACTACCTTCTCGGGAATTATTCTCGGGCGTTCGAACACTCTCGTCAAGCAGAAGAACTCATCCAGAAAATCCACGTCGACAGAGAGGTATTCTATAATGCGTTAGTCCTTGCTGAACTTCACATGGTGGTGAATGAGACAGAAAGGGCAAAACAGTATATAGATAGTGCACACGAAATAGCAAGCCGTCTTCAATCAAAACGCATGCTTTTTCACGTTCAGACGCAGCTGTGTGATTACTATCTAACGGTGCACGAGTACGATTTGTACAAAGACACAATGCAGCAGCTCAGGGCAACTGTGAAGACTCCGCTGACCGCGCCAAAAGAAGGGATTATTAATCTGCTTAGTGGTCGGTACTACCTGCAGGTCGGTAAAGCAAGCAAAGCCCGTACTATGTTAGGACGGGCATTGAAGGTTTTTCGGGATCTCGGTGAGCAGCTGAACATAGGGGAAGTACACTATTACCGCGGCATGCTGGAGCACAAGAAGGGCGATTTACGGAAGGCAAAGAGAAACTTCGAAAAGGCACTATCGATTTTCGACTCCATCGGCGCTAAAGCCTGGAGTGAAAAAGGACATAAGGCACTCGATAACATTCAGTAAGCGACAGCAAAAGTAGTACTCAACACAACTCAGCAGTTCATGTGTTATATCACTGACCGAAATCCAGGCACATAGTGTCCGTGGTCAACAGATCGTTGCCAAGTACATGGACGGTTCTATTAGTCTGATTGTCCCATAGGAATGGCGAGACTTGTCTCGCGCACTGGCTGATGGCATATAGCTGATGGCTAGTAGCCAATGGCGGATGGTTAGGATGGTTGCATGGTTGGATAGTTGAATAGTTACATAGTTAGATAATCAACAATACAACGATACAGCTATCTAACTATACAACGAAACTGTGTGTCTCTACAACACGGCCCCCTGGTAACGATGTGTCGGCGCATTGACTATAGCTTCTTGACAAGTACGCGCCTCCACGCTATATTTGAACGTATGTCTGAGCACGATTCTTTGTATCTCGATACACTGACGGGCGACTATAATAAACGGTACTTAAATGAAGTACAGAAGGATA
>DAOVBK010000292.1 GCA_030670605.1 Candidatus Stahliibacteriota bacterium | reverse complement strand
GGGAACCCTTCCTTTGTGAGAGATTCACGTGCGCGAACAATACAGGATATTATGGTAGCCGGCGTGGATGTATATCACGATACGAATGCCGGGAATGAACGTGGTTCAAATATCATATATAACATGATGATTGACGGTATCAATGTCGTTCACCTCGGCGACCTCGGTCATGAACTCAACCCTGATGATGTAAAAAAGGTCGGCAATGTTGATGTATTGTTTGTGCCAATCGGCGGCTACTTTACAATGGATGCATCAACTGTGGACAAGGTGATTTCCGCACTGAAACCAAAGGTCATCATACCAATGCATTTCAAAACCGAGAAATGCGGATTTCCGATTGCGCCCCTTGATGATTTCATACAGGGCAAGAAAGTAGAGCAAAAAAACGGTGAAGTAGAAATAACAAAGGACAGTCTGCCGAAGACAACTGCGATTTATGTTCTTCACCCGACCAAATAAAACTTAGAGGAGGTTCCATGAGGGAAGTTGATTATAATTTGATCGTCGATACAGTCGCGAAGTTATGCGTGGATGCAAACTATTTCTTGGGCGACGATGTCGTGAACGCATTCAAAAAAGGACTTGAACAAGAGGAATCCGAGACCGGCAAGAACATCTTTAATCAGCTCCTCAAGAATGCGGACATCGCACGGACAGAAAAAGTGCCGATTTGTCAGGATACTGGCTTTGCTGTGATATTTCTCGACATGGGTGAAGATGCACATGTAAAAGGAAATATCATCAAGGCAATCAATGATGGCGTTCGCAAAGGTTACACTGAAGGATACTTGAGAAAATCAATTGTCGCAGATCCGGTCAGAGGCAAAAACACTGGCGACAACACTCCCGCTATTGTACATACGACCATTGTCTCTGGTGATAAAATCAAGATAACCATAGCACCGAAAGGTGGCGGCAGTGAGAACATGAGCGAAGTGAAGATGATGAAGCCTGCGGACGGCATTGAAGGCGTAAAAGATTTTGTTCTTGACCGTGTTGTACGTTCAAGTTCAAATCCGTGTCCTCCCAATGTGATCGGCGTCGGCATTGGCGGCACCTTTGAATACGTTGCATTCCTTGCCAAGAAAGCCTTGCTGCGTGATATAGGACAGCGGCATCCTGATCCTTTCTATGCCGATGTGGAAAGGGAATTACTAGAGCGAATTAATAAACTGGGAATCGGACCAATGGGGCTCGGCGGACGGATAACTGCCCTCGATGTTTTTATAGAAGTACACCCGCGCCATATCGCATCATTCCCTGTTGCGGTGAATACGAATTGTCATGCTGCACGACACAAGACAGCGATAATATAAGTAGAAAGTAAGAAGTAAAAAGTAAGAAATGAGAAGTACAAAAAAGAGAGGGGAACAAGAAATGGAAAGTGAAGAAAAAAAGAAAACAACAAAGCAGAACAGTAGAGAGCTGCGCGAAAGGCTATACAGCTTTTCCTTACGTATCGTCAAGTTCGTAAGGTCTCTGCCTCGTCACTGGGTTGCTCTAGAAATCGGTAGACAACTTCTTCGTTCAGGTATTTCAATTGACGCCAACTACGAAGAAGCGTGCGGTGCATTCAGCAGAGCCGATTTTGCATACAGACTCAATGTTGCATTCAAAGAGGCCAAAGAATCGCATTACTGGTTGAGATTGCTCTATGATGCAAAGATCTCAACAGGTAGAGAAATGATTGATTTGATTCAAGAATCGAAAGAGATCAGAAATATCCTTGGAAAAGGTGCTAAAACAGCTCGCAAATCAAGAGGTACGGAGTAATGACGGAGAATACTTCTTGCTTCCTGAATAGTGCTTTACTCTTTACCGAGGATCAACTTCTCACTTCTCAAAACTTCTTACTTCTTAAATATTGAGCTATTACGTTCCAATAGGAGGATTGTATGGCAGAGCCAATCAGATTGAAAACACCGTTGTCAGATGATGACATTATGAAATTGAAGATAGGTGATGGTGTGCTTATCACTGGTAAGATTCTCACGGGAAGGGATGCAGCACACAAGCGCCTCATTGAGCTCATTGAAAAAGGCGAACCACTGCCTGTAGATATCAAAGGTCAAATCATCTACTATGTGGGCCCTGCACCGGCAAAACCAGGTTATGTAATAGGCTCAGCAGGACCGACCACCTCAGGCAGGATGGACCCCTATGCGCCACGGCTTATTGAACTCGGCTTAAAGGGTATGATCGGTAAGGGCGTACGGTCAAAGGAAGTGCGTGACGCAATGCAGAAACACAAAGCGGTCTATTTCGCCGCAACCGGTGGCGCTGCAGCACTCATTGCGAAAAACATCAAGGCTGTGAAAATCCTTGCGTATGAAGACCTTGGTCCTGAGGCGATACGTGAGCTTGACGTTGAAGATCTGCCATTGATCGTGGCAAATGACGCACATGGCGGTGACCTGTATGAAGAAGGAATGAAGAAATACCGCCGCGACTAGAATTCGGGGTCAGGTCTCAACAATTGACAATTGCCGACATTAATCTTTTTCGCAATGTGTGCGTAATGTGAAATGT
>DAOVBK010000054.1 GCA_030670605.1 Candidatus Stahliibacteriota bacterium | reverse complement strand
CGGAGAAATGAGAAATGGTCCAATAACAAAAAAGAGCGCAAGCACAGCAATACTACCAATAACTATTTTTGCGCGATTCACATACGTGCCGAGAAAACCCATGAGCACACCGCCGATGAGCATGCCGACGCCGATGATACCACCGAGCCAGCCAACACCTCTTGTTCCTTGACCGAACTCCTGCTGGATAAGAAAAACGAGAACGGTGTACGCGATCGTCGCAACAAAAGGCAGTACGAATACTGAAAGCATGACGAACTGTACTACGCGGTCTCGGATAAGTAGACTACCAAGTTCTTTCAGGTCTTCGATGAAACGGCTGAAAGACTTGCCGAGTTCTCGAATGAGAGAGTACTCAAATCGCTGTACCGGCTCAAAGAGCATCTTTGCGCCCATGCCGAGCACGAGGATACCGGCAATAAAGTGTGTAGAAGCATTGATATAGAAGCCGAGTCGCCAGCCGGCCCACTCAACGAGGTGCCCGCCACCAACCATCCCGGCAAAGGTCGCAATCCGCGCAAGGATAATAATGATTGAGTTTGCAGTGACAAGTTCGTTCGTTTTGACGAGATCTGGAATGACAGCATTCTTGGATGTGTTATTGAATAAATCCAAGGAAAAGAAGAGGACAACGAGAATCCAAATCGGCACCATGCTTTTTGTGAGGGCAATGAAGGTCGGGGTGATGAAAATGAGAATCGCTTGAATCAGGTGACAGCGAAACATAATAGAACGTGTATTGGCGTGGTCGATGATGACACCTGCAAACGGTGATAGAATGACAATGGGAAGAGACCACGTGATTGCAAACTCACTGAACGCAGAAATGCGCCCAGCAAAAAGAGACCCGATGAGCGTAATAATGACCATGTGGGTCAACCGGTCACCGAACTGTGAAATGGTATTGCTCAGTCCTAAAAAGACGAGCCCTCGGTTTCTAAATAACCGCCACATGGGGTTAAATCTCAACATTCAACATTTTGTACTCTTTGCTCAACCTGCTCGTACTGATCCTTTAGTGACCTGTCATATGGCAGTTGTTTCTTCATGCGCTGGCGTAATTGATACACCGCACCGTAGTCTACTCCACCGAGTAGTTGACCGATTTTTGTCTGGGCAACACCACTGTGTTTGTACAACATCTCTGCGGCTATACCACGTACGATACCGCCACACCCACGCTGGCGTGATGAAAATGATTATGCATCATTACGTAGGAATAGAGAATGACGTGATGCGTTTCGAGAGATTCCGCTAGTAACTTGAGAAAATAGTGTCGGTCATTGTTATCGAGAAATATCTTCTTACGTTCATTGCCACGACACATTGAATGATAGAAAGCTCCGGGATATTGGATACGGAGAGGTCTTACCATAAACTATTGTAGCGTGAGACAGAGGTGTGTCAATGTTGAATGTTGAGTTGAGCTGTTATGTAGCGAAACCCCGTCTCCAAATGTTTGGTGTTAATAAACCAAGCGGGGATTTGACCCCAGCTTAGAACTGTGCGGTCAGTCGTGCTGATGCATAGTGAACTGCCGGATTCACGGTTGATAGCGTTGATTCATAATCGAATTGTACATACGTGAATGCAAGGAGATTGAAATTTGCGCTTATGCCAGGTATGAGTGCATAGTCTGTTTCTGTTCCCGTGGTTTGGTTTTGATAGCCACCACAATATACCGTGACGAATGATCGTGATGTGAAACGTAATAGGGTCTGTATATTTGCTCGCACTTCTTCGCTTTCTATGTTTTGCGACGTGTAGTTTTTTTTGTCTTCCCGATACAGTATGGTGAGTTTTGTGCGGAGGAAAGCAGACCAGGGTTTGCTCCACTCTGTATAGATGCTGAGAAGGTCTTGAGGAGGGTAGGTCTTCACTGCTCTGTGGTCGAACGAGGCAATAATGCGACCGATAGTTCCTGGCTCATACTCGATTTTCAATTCATTCCTCAATGTCGGCTCCAGTTCTGGTAGTCCATAATAAGCAACGCCGCTTTTGCTATTCGTATGTTTTGCCCACACGAGCAGTTCGGTTACAGGGGTGAAATAGACACTTGCAAAGTAGCTTTGTGTGCGATTGATGCTTGATATATTGTCGTCCTCCAGTGGTTTGAAAAAAAGGTATGGGGTTTCGTACGTATGTGGCAGATCGTGTACATACTCGTCGAAATTGTCTGACAGCCCACAGGAGAAATTCATGATGCTCAATGGTGCGTACCAGCGACCAGGTGCTATATGAAGAATGTTATTGAATGTGAGTTGCAGATCCATGTCCTGCGTTTCTCTTAAGTGGTATGTTATGAGTTCATGCCTATAGAAACCATGGTAATACATACCGGGGATGACATCAAAATTGACTGACGTTCTGAGTTCACTGTCATTTTTCTTCCTGACATCATTCGTGTATCGATTGTTGTGCCGATAGTAGAAATCCCCATAGAGGGGGAATGGTAAAGAGAAAACAGCATTACACAGCCATTCGAAGGCACTTTCAGTACTGTCGCTTGGGGCTTCTTCGAGAATATGTCTGACAAGCGCATTGAGTTTTATCTTGGACTTCATCGTTTGGACATCATAATTGAGGTTGACCTGTACTCTGCGTCTATCGTGTCTTGGTAGTTTGTCTTTGCTGACGAGAACATACCCGTGCGGGAGTCGTGGATGTAGGTATCCCAATTTTGCTTGACTATACTGAACAACATGTTCTGTTCGTAATGAGTCGACCTGGTATTCTCGTTTGTGATACCCGTCGAGACGGATGTGCCGAAATGGTTCAAGACTTGCCAAGACAACGCCGCTGTGCCGCAGAAAGCCGTATTTCTTCTTGCGCGCTTCAGCAAATGCAAAACTATCTGAGAAACCACTGTATCCTGCATTGAGACTGAACCTCTTATGATTGGCAATGAGTTGATAGTCATGCGCCCACTCCTGCTCTTGTGTGACTGCGGCTTGCGGCAATATCTTGAATGCAGTCTGTTCATGTGGTGTTGCCCGCCATCTTCCTGACAGGTGATAGATGTTCTGCTCTTCGACTCGTGAAATGCCTGGCGTGAGGCTGATTGTATTTCCTATGTTCACATTCGGTTCGACCGAATACAAACGGTCTTTTCTGTCTCGATCCACTGAGCCGTACTGTACTTCTATTTCGCTGAAGTCTGATACTATATCTTCCCTCATAAAAAGAAGTGTACCAGATGTATAATCGAGGATGTAGTCATTCCCTGGGGACATTATTTCTGCGTCAACAGAGACAATCTCGCTGTTACGCAGAATAGGGTAGTGCGTCAAAAAATAGAAAAGTGAGCGCGTCGTGAAGGTGAAGTCCATGGTATAGATATGTATACCAGCGTCGTAAACCTCGTCGGGGAATGGCCTGGGATTCGGGAATGATAGATATCCGAGATCATAATTGATGAAATCCTCATCGACACGGTTGTCGCCATCTTGATCGAGCCCGAAATCGCTCAGTGCATAGACAGTACCCAGCGTGTCTGTGATGCGCATGGTGAAAGAATGGGGTTCAATATCAGGACCAAGCACATACACATTCTCGAGAGCACGACCCTGCACAGACGGGGACTGGATGACGATCTCTTCACCATTGAGCAACAAAACAATGACATCTGAATCATTCCTTGCAGAGAGAATACGAAGCATGGCATGATTATAGTCGATGAAATAATTTTGTCCGTTTATGAACAGATCAAAGTCGCCAGTAATGCCAGCGATAGTGAATCCTGTTCGTGTATCAATGCCATTGTTCGAGACATCCCGGTCATCGATGAAAAGTGTATCGAATTGGCGTATGATTTCCCGGGGCATATCATAGATACGATAAAACGTGTTTTTTTGATAATCTCGGTCAAAGCGTGTGAGGTCTTTGAAGTTTGATTTGCCTGTAAAAAAGTCTTTTCTTACTTCTGATTTCATTTCACCAGCCTGCAGGTCAACTGAGTGTGGTGCACGCTTCAATCTTGTTTGTGCTCCGAGTATTGAGTACGTTGGTATAAGATCGAACACAAAATATTGTGAATTCAGATAGCCACCGCTCGCCTGGTGGAGCACGTCGCGTTCAAGACCCTGGTACAGGAAACCATAGAGTTCTTGGTTCTTGTCAGTGTCATCATAGTATAGTGATACAAATCTCTTGCTCGTATGAAGACCGATCAGTCTCAGATTGATATTTTCGTGATCAGTTCTTGTTTCCTCTCCACCAGATATAGTCCGCGATTGTGTGTAGTATGCCCACCCCTGTAGCCGCATGTCGACATTCTTGATGAGCCGTGCATGACCGCCTGCCTCGTCAACATAAAAAACTGCTGGTTTTTTTGGTTCAGATGGTTTCACCTCTTCGGTCTGCCATAATTCGGCATCTTTGTCAAAGAATTCAATTGCGCTTGCGCTGATCGCATATATGTGATTTGCATCTTCATACGCATCTATTAGTGAATCATGTTCCAGCCCATTGCTTCTGTTGTAGAGCGTTCTCGTTCTTGTTTCCCAGTTATAGATGAACAAGCCATTATCCGTTGCAAGGAGCATGTTTTCGGTTCCTGCAAAGATGCCGTTGATGCGAGCAAGTCCCTCGATGTCTCTGAATACCTGCCATGCGTCTGAACGCGGTTCGTACACGTACACGGTCCCTGCGCGCACGGCAAAAAGTGAATCACCGAGTACTGAGTAGTCTTGTACAGCAAAGCCAGTGTAGCGTGACCAGTGTTCTTGGCTTTTTTCATATGCAACAAAGGTATCCTGTGCAAGAAACCAAAGCCGCTCCGGTGTGTTAATAACATAGTAGAATGGAAGAAGTGGTGCCTCGGGTAGTGATTCTATTTTCTCAAACTGTCGAACATACCGGACAATCCCTGAGTCTGTTGCAAACCATATGTAGTCTGCATCACCGTAGCCATGATTCGTTTTATAGGGAGCGATTTCTTCCCATGTTTCTACGTATTTGTCAAAACGCGCTATGCCGTAATCACCGGCTGCCCATACATAATCATCGTCAAAGACAAGGGCTTCGGTTGTGCCAGGCAGATTATAGGTTTGCCAGTCGTTCAATCGCACATCAGCTGAGGCACAACCAGTTTGGCTTGCCACCCACAGAATACCATCATCAAGACCAGCAATCGTGACTGCATTGTCTGGCAGTCCATGCAGCTCAGTAATTCTACCCCAGATTTCAGTATTGCGGTCAAAGGTGTAAATGCCATGCGGCGTTGAGACAAAAACAAACTCGGAGGCATAGATATCCGTCGCGGCATCGAGAATAATCGGATTGTCTGCGAGCTGTTTTTGGGATGTGGTAATGATAAAAAAGAGGAAGGGTAGCAAGTACTATTCCAGGATAAAGCCTGAAGGAATATCTTCCTTTTTTTCCTCGCAGGCTCGCAGCTTCACTTTTTCCTCAGTGATGTAAGAACCTGTTTTCTTGCGCTCTTCGCCAATAGAGAAAACCTGAATCGCAGCAGGTCCTTCAATTGGACATCGTGCCTCACAAAGGCCACATCCATTACAGATTCTTTCATCAACAAAGGGACGTAAAAGGGTTACATCGTGGACAGTCTCGTTAAGCGAACTGATTGCATTATACGGACACGCTTCGTCACAGATTAAACAAACCTTATCCTGTTCCCAGGCGATACATCGAGACCGATCAATGACCGCAGTACCTATCTTGGCGTACGTTTTTTCTTCCAAGGGGAGCTTTCGGATTGCCGATGTCGGGCAAACGTTTCCGCACATGTTGCAGTTCTTTTCACACCCGCCGATCTTAGGGATGAGTCGCGGTGTCCAAAGTCCGTTGATTCCAGCTTCGAACACGCATGGCTGCAACCCATTCGTTGGACATACTTTCATACACTTACCACAGTGGATACATACATTAACAAAATCAGGTTCTGGGATGGCGCCTGGCGGTCTGATGATTCTACCGTGGAGTTTCGTATGAAGGAGACTACGGACTAATGGTACGGCTATGATACTTGTGAGAAATGCGACAACAACATGCCGGCGTTGGAAGTCAGTTTTGGAGCTAGAAACACGGCGAGCATAAGTGATTGTCTGTTGGGGACATTCATAGAAACACCGGAGACAGTTAATACATTCAGCGGTGTCAATAGTACGCGACTCGTAATCAATTGCTGAGGTCGGACATACCGATTGACAAATACCACATGCACTGCATTCGTTCTTGAAAAAGAGTTTGAACACGGAGATATGTGACAGGAAGGCGAGGAGACCACCGAGCGGGCAGAGCGTGCGGCACCAGAATCGTGATATGACTGAACTAACGCCAAGGATACTGATGAATACGAGCAACGCTATGAGTGTTTCGGTAAATACTGCGGGTGATATGAGCGCCACGAATCCTGCAAAATACGATACCATTGGATATACGAGCAGCGTCAAAGAACGTTCGAAGATAACGAGTGGGTCGAAAAAATGCAGGAAAGAACGACCAATGAGCGCTGATATAAGGAGGAATAATAATATCACATACTTGGCGTTTGTAAACACAGGCCATGTGCGTTTTCGCACACCGGGTACAGCACAGCAAAGGTCGATTGCTGTTCCGAGTGGACATACATATCCACAAAAGAAACGACCGCATAGCAGTGTTCCAATAATGACGATAACAGATAAAAGTGCTGTGACAATAAGCGTGCGGTATGCAATGCTGATGACGATGAGAATCAGCGGGTCAAGACGGAAAAAGAGATTCTGAAAACCAAAGGGGTGACCGTACTTTGTCGTGACAAAGAAAAAGATGAACAGTGCGAGAAACAGAAGCTGGATGATCCAGCGCACGATGCGGTGAATTACTCTTGTTTTTCTCGTCACACTATGATTGTGTATACAAATGTGTCCTTATTCTATGCTTCAACCTCAGTAATATGCATCTTGTCTGTATTGATTTCCCCGATGCCAAGCTCATGAGCAGCGACAAGATATTTCACATTAGTGCCGACAAACGCTCTGTTGTACCACTGGGTAAGGCCAACCGTGAACGAATCGACCGCGACCATATCAGCGCCAGCAACGACTTTGTTGAGGGTGACTGTTTTTCCAGGACCGCCTGGCCCACCGCTTGTCAGGCACCGCGTTGCATCGATGATCGTCAAATCAGGTGTCATGACTGTTGCCAATTCAGCAATCGCCTTGTGCAGATTAACGCGATGCAAGTAACCGCGGTCCCATACCAGACCCATGAGGTTCTTGATGCTGAGACTGACACCCGTTGCTGAATGTGACTTTGCCGTCGGCACATTGATGAACTTGTCGGCTTCGAGCAATGCCTTTGCTACTTTTATTGTCTGTAATTCGGTGCCGCGCGGAACGCTGACATCAGTGAACTGCCGTTCTTTGGTGAGGGTGAGGAGATTCACCCTCTTCTTGTCTATGATCGCCTCTTTGATTCTACTTTTCTCAACACAGAGGACCGCATTAGCAATGGTATGATCAAGAATAATCACCTTTTCAACATCAGCATCCAGGCAGAGCTGTACGATCTGCTTCACGATCTGCGGATTTGTTGTCGCGCCACAGTCGACATTTGCCGCAAAGGAAATGTTTGGCTTGATGCACACCCGGTCACCAGGTTGTATGAACGAGCTGATTCCGCCGATCGCGTCGACTGCAGCCGCAACGAGTCGTGACGGTTCACCGTGGGCGACGCCGAGTGCAGGACCGCTTGCGCCACTCTGTTCAGCACTGAACACTGTCTTCGGAAGGAGTCCGGCGATGGCGACGCCAGCACTGATCTTGAGGAAATCACGGCGTGTCATTCGCGGCATTTCTCGCCTCACTCCTTGATTGCCTCAGAGACATTGATCGCAAACAGTTTTGCGACATTCAGTCCTGCCTGTGTTTTTTCCATAGATATTACTACACTCACATAGAATTTGTCTTCCCAAAAATCGATTTTGTAGTCAAAAAGTGCTGCTTCATCAATCCGTGCTTCAGTGCCTGCGTGACCATCTTCGGTCCAGGGTGTTTCACTGCCAAAGCCAGTTTCATCATACACATCCTTTGCCGAGGTGGTATCGCCCATATCCACGATGCGCAGCTCGAGCTCACGTTGATTGCCTGATACTTCACCCTGGTATCGCTGACGGACAAACTTGACAAAGCCATTGTCGATGAACACCTGACCTTCGCCATTAATAAGGGCGAGCAGCTGTGTTTCGTTCTCAGCAATATCCATGGTACCACTTCTCGTCCACCCGCTGATTTCATTATTCGCAGGAACAAGATCAACTGCATCCTTCGGTTCACCTTGTTCACTTTTTGTGCAGACGACAAAAATCAAAAGTAGTGCAATGGCG
>DAOVBK010000231.1 GCA_030670605.1 Candidatus Stahliibacteriota bacterium | reverse complement strand
CACCCATTGACAGCATTGTCCGAATGGCTATAATCAACTGACATGCCTCTTCATGAATTTCGTTGTATGCAATGCGAGCACATATTTGAAGAACTGATACTCACAAAGAGTGACTGTGTGCAGGTGATGTGTCCCAAGTGCCAAAGCAGTCGAACAGAAAAAATCTACTCGACGTTCGCTGTATCGACGGGTAGTCGTTTTTCTGGCAGCGCGGGGAGTTCTTGTACAGGTTGCTCCAAGACTTCTTGTTCAGGCTGTTCGAAATAAAAGGAGGAGCCATGAGAAGAGAACTTCTGGTCGAGAAAATTGCGGAGAAATTCGGCCCGGCCTTCACCAAGGCTGATATCGAGAAGTTGATTGATGCTTTTTTGGACACGATCATGGATGTCTTGATTCGTGACAAAAAAGTTGAATTGCGAAGGTTCGGTACGTTTGAACTGAGAAAAAGGTCAGGGAGATCTGCACGGGCACCAAAAAGCGGCAAAGAGTACACACTGCCTGATCGCTATGTTCCTTTTTTCAGACCTTCGAAAATACTTAAAGCTGAAATTCACAATAGGATAAAACCTGAGTAGCACGTAATCTTGAGTTCTGCATACGGGTAGACCTACGTTCTCGCCTCATTATGTGATGCTGGTGAGCTCTGGTCATGTGTTACTCCATGCTCTATGCGCACCAGCGTACGCCTTGTGCTAAGGTAACTCTCTTCGTGTTATCCCGTTTTCTGCATAAGGGCACAGGGTAACATTGTTCTATGTAAAACCGTCTGAGGGAATGGCAATGAAAAGACTGGCACTTTTCTTACTACCCTTTCTACTCCATGCCGGTATCGTTGGCAAAATACGCGGCAAAGTCATTGATGCCGAGACTGGCGAACCACTCGCCGGCGTGGATGTATACATCGCCGTATTAGGTGTTGGAGCAGCTGCAGACACCGAAGGTGATTACTTCATTCTTAATGTTCCACCAGGAAAGTATGATGTTGAAGCATCGATGATTGGCTACCGTACTGAGATAAAGACACGCGTGCAGATTGTTGCTGATAGAACAACGTACACGAATTTTGAACTACCGCAGACGATTATTGAGATTGATAAGCCGATCGTCGTGACTGCGAAAAAGCCGGTTATTGAAATCGACATGACCTCAAAGGAGGTACGGATAACACGTGATGATCTCGATGCCTTGCCGGTTGAGAAACCCGAGGAAGCAATTATAATGCAGGGCGGTGTCACAACTGGTTCAGGAGGTGAGATACATGTACGTGGTGGGAGGAGTGGTGAATTGGCGTACTACATTGATGGCATAGAAGTACGTAATGCACTGTTTGGTACGGCACCACTTATCAGCAAAAACCTCGTGTCTGAAATGTCTCTCCTTTCAGGAACGTTCAATGCAGAATATGGCAACGTCATGAGTGGTGTGATCAATATTGTAACCCCTGAGGGCGGCACACGTTTTTCAACACATCTTGAGTACATTTCCTATATGTTGAATAACGCACCGTACCGGAAACAGGACTGGCTCCAGGATCTTAATAAAAAATGGTATGATGCGCGCCGGGATTCACTCGGCAATTCCTTATACGACATCCCTGCGTTGCACGAGCAAAGAGACGTTCCATTTCTCGGTACGGTCACTGGGTGGTTGGAAGGACCACTGCTTTCGGATCGGACAGTTCGACTTTTTGTCGGTGGCGACTATACAAATGAAGAATCATACCTTCCGTTTGGTTATGAACTCCGTCGTTCACTCCATGGCAAGATAACAAAAAGGTTTGCCCCAGGTTTTAAGGTGCTTTTTGATGCTCAGTATTTTTCGACGGAGACGCAGGCGTACAATCATCTCTACAAGTATCTGTATGATCACTACCTCATAAACAAATCGCAAGAGACACGGATAATCGGCGGTATCAACCATGCGCCGACGAATAACTTCTTCTACGATATCAGACTCGGCTACGTTGCAGAGGATACTGAAACAGAGCCGCCCGGCATCTCGCGTGACACGATCATCGAACTTGTTACTGATAACTATTCGGAATTCTACATTGACGGATATTCGGTCTACTGGCGGGATGCAAAGACAGAAAAGTATATTGTCAAAGCTGATTTTAATCTGCAAGTGGGCAAAGAGCATAGCTTCACGTTTGGCATTGAACACAATTTCCATAATCTCACACTTGAGAGCCGGCAGCAGCTGTTCCCCCGTGGTCCTATTGATCACCAGGCATATGAGCGAAATCCCATGGATGGCGCAGTTTTCATCCAGGACAAGATTGAACACCGGTATCTTGTCGTCAATGCAGGCGTGCGCTTCGACTACAGTCTGCCAAGAACCGCGATGTGGGAGGACATAGAAGACCCGACATCACCGTTGAGTGACGTTGAACCGCAGTATCAGCTTTCGCCTCGCCTCGGACTGTCACATCCTATAACACAAAACGCGATGTTGCATTTTGCCTACGGGCATTTTTTCCAGATGCCTCCGTATTATATTATGTACTACAACAGCGATTTCATTGCGCATCCCGAAAGCATACCACGGTATGGTCTCATCGGTAATGCACGCGTTCGACCGCAGCGGACCACGGCATATGAGGTTGGCGTGAAATATGCCTTGACAGACGAGTATGGCGTTGATGTTACACTCTTTTACAAGGACATCAAAGATTTACTCGCCACGACCGAGGTTCGGCTGTATCCGTATGACTACATTATTTATACGAATGAAGATTTCGCCAATATCCAGGGTGTGGATTTAACAGTAAAGAAAGAATTTGTCAGGTGGTTTGGATTTGCAGTCAATTACACCTATCAGATTGCCCGTGGTAACCGTTCGTTTGCCATGCAGGGCTTCTATGATGTGTATACAGGACTGCCTGAGCGGATGCGAGAATACTATCTCGACTTTGACCGCCGGCATACGATATCAGGCTCATTTGCCTTTTCGTTCACACCGCTCGGCGGTGCTGGCGTGAATGTTAAGGCTTCGAGTGGGCTTCCGTACACGCCCTATATCAGCGAGGGCGTTGTCGTTGAAGAGAATTCGGCTCGTATGGATTGGTCATATTCACTGGACTTTATACTGCATCAGGGTTTTGCGATTGGCTCCTCAGTTGTTGATGTTTTTGTGAAAGCAACGAACATCACCGATTATTTGAACCCGCTCTATGTCTACTCGCGCAGCGGCGAACCATGGGATTCAGGAGAAAAAGCGGGTGGTCTCATGGGCTCTCCAGATTACATCATCGATCCATCAAATGTTGGACCACGCAGGTCCATCAAGCTTGGCATTCGTATCACGTATTGAGGAGGACTAATTATGATTCTGATACTATTTCTCATCCTCTACCCAGAAGCAGATCAGG
>DAOVBK010000173.1 GCA_030670605.1 Candidatus Stahliibacteriota bacterium | reverse complement strand
TCTATATGAGGTGAAAATGCTCGATGGCGCGAGCTATCGTGGAGAGATCGCGCACAAAGACGACAGCAAAATCGTGCTCAGGCTCAGACACAGGTCTCCTGAGCAAAAACTGCGGTTGTTCAGGCAGAGCATTAGCTCAGTCCGTGACGTAGGCTGGGTTAAGGCGTACGCTTTAAGATAGAAAACGAGCATTTTCCTAAGGTCCATTGTGTGAGTCTGCGGCCTTTAGACTTAAATCTACCACGACATCATTTCTTTTTCTACATCTATTAGACTTAAATCTTTCATAATATTACTTCTCTTTCGATCCCTATTAGGCTCTACTTTTTGACGGCATCATGTCTTTGTCCACCCCGTTCGACTGCAATCTCAATCTGCCATCACCATTGTTGTTCCCTCACAAATCCATCCATAACCAACCAACTCTGGCACTCTGGTAATTACCAGAGTGCCAGACTGGTGGAGGGTCCTGTTTCATCGTTCGCTTCTGTGCGTGCAGCGGATGCTTCTAGGACCATTGGGACCCTTTTTCTCTTTCCGCACCCATTCGGTGATTGTGCAATTGTCTAATTGTATAATCGAGCAGGGATTGAACGGATTTGGTTTCTCGATGTGTTGGAAGGTAATTTTTTACGTTTCGTCCAGACAAAAGATCGTATTCGTGATCATACAACAATACCTTCACTGATACGAACGGCAATATACGTCATCGAATGATGTACTGAAGGCCAGAGCCTGGCGTCCAAAGCCTGTTTGAGCACACTCACCTTCTCCGTCCGCCTGAGCTTACGTCGAAGTCTTTTCCCCGGTGAGGAGAAGGAATGAATGAGAATGTGCTCTCCAGCTCCAGGACGCGCTGTTTCAGGCTACCGTTCCAGCAAACTATTGACAAAAATAGATTGTGCCTTTATAATGGCATTATCTATCCAGAGGTAGGATTGTGATCCATAAACACGTGAGGCGTTTGGTATTGGCTCCGCAGAAAAGGTCATTTAACTCTTGACAAAGTTCCGATTTTGTGTACAACACCGCCAGACATACATAAGTCTATGTTGTGGGTCAGTTCTGTACCATCAAGCGCTTGCTACATTTTGACGAGCCGCTCCCCTCTCTTTCGTTCCAGAAAAATCAGATATGTAGATACACTTCTTCCTGGATAGATCTTTTTAATCCCTTGTGCATACAGCCGCATCTGGTGCTTGTATTCACTCTTGTCTTCACCTGTTTTGAAATCGATGATCGTAATAGTATCCGGTTCGATAAGGAGCCGATCAATGTAGCCAGAAACATCTTTTTTTTCTTTCTCAAAATATATAGGCACTTCAGTTTTGCATTGGATGTTGCGGTTATCTCTGTAAAAAACAAATCGTAACTCAGGATCACGCGGCAATTCAGACACAATCTGCAATTTCTCCTGCATCTCATCAGCATGCTGCTGGGTCCGGGCATGTTTGTTCATGACATGGGTTACAATATCATCAATACATTTTTCAAACTCGATTCCGTCGAGCCATATGATGCGGCTCAGTGCATCATGGATAATCAACCCAAACTCCATGCTCTTTCTACGCTGGGCGTCGAGAATTTCAATACCCCGCTCGGTCGGTGAATAGAGTTCCCGTTCCTCCTGCACAGCCGGATGTTCCTCACGCAATGCGCCGTATTTCTTTTCCTTTGGTGCCATTTCCCGCAGCGGCTTTTTTACTATGTCACCAACTGAATACTGTTCGGCATCAACCTTTTCGCAAATCGTGCCAAACCAGAACCCCAGTTTTCTCAAAGGGTGTCTGAATCCAAGGACATGGACGCCCGTTTTCGCGCGGGTCAGTGCCACGTACAGAAGATTGAGCCCATCATTCCTGATGCGCTCATGCTCTGCGCGCTTGAGCCCAGGCATATGCTTACCGTATTTCCGCCAGTAGATACGGTCTGGTATTGCCCCATCTTTGTATGAGAAAAGCAACTGTCTATTCTCAAAAGGAATTAAGGGACTGTTGGTTTCAGGCACGATGACGACTTCAAATTCCAAACCCTTTGCCTTATGCACAGTGAGTACACGTACGCCTTCAGTATCGGCAGCTCTGATCTCAATTGAAGGCCCTGCCTGTTCAAGCCACGCGATGAAAGAGGTCAACTGACCTTCACCTGTTTGCGTGTACTCGAGGGCAACGTCGAGCAGGGTGGCGAGAGAATATGAGAGTTTCATACGTAACTCTCGATACACGGCAAAAATGAGTTCATACGGATTAAGGAACTGAACGCGCGCAAGCAAACTCGTCAATTTCTGCGTGACGTGCCACTCCGGATGCATATCACTGAGGCTCAGATAGAGTGTTCTCCGTGCTCCCTTGAGTCTGCGAACTGTTTCTTCTTTCATGTCAAAAAAAGGCGACAGTAATACATGCATCAATGCAAAATCGTCTTCAGGATTATCAAGGAATTTCAGCAAATTGAAAATGAAGCGGACATCACAGTCGCTCATAAGGTCAGCACGTGAACCGCTCACGCACGGTACGTTCTGTTTAGTAAGATGGTCTGCCATTGCCGCACCAAATCTATTCCCCCGTACGAGGATGGCAATATCAGCATAGGCATAACCATACACATCGTGCAGTTCCTGCACGAGTGAAGCAGTCCTTTCCATGATCGCTTCATTTCCTGACTCGACGTCGCTATAATCACCGCACATTTCCACGCGTATCCAACCGCCAGAATTCTCTGGTTTTGGCTCGTCGCTTTTTTCGAGCACATGATTCACAAAATCTATTATCTCTTTCTTACTCCGATAGTTGACCACGAGTTCTTTCTTCTTGATCTTTCCGTGATACCGCTGAAGGAGTACATCAAAAAGCTCTGAGGTACCACCACGCCATCTGAATATTGCTTGCTTGGGGTCACCTACATAGAAAATACTTTTTTCACGGGGCGCTACGGATGTTATCTCTGCGATCAGTGGATCGATGATATCTAATTGCCGGTGACTCGTATCCTGGAATTCATCAATCATCAAATGCTTTATTTCTGTGCCTATTCTAAAGTACAGATAGTCTGTCTCAGGGGTGTTACGCAGTGCGTGGAGCGTGTATGTCTCAATATCATCGAAACTGATAACGTTTTGCCGCTGCTTTTCTTTTGCAAACTGCGCATGGATGTGCAGAATCGACGTGAGGTGGAGCAGGATTTCCTTGTCAGACAATGCCTGGATGTACTCCCGAGCACTGCGCTGCAGGTCGGACATGATTTTAGTGAATGTTTCTGATTTCGCCCCGCACTTCTGGGCGAAGTCTCGTATGTACTTCTTTGTTGCAATGCTTCCATCGAGAATTGCTCTGCCATACGCTGATTCTTCCAACGTGGCACAGTCCCTGGATGTCTCATAGTTATCTATGGCATCAAGCACCTTTTGTAGATTACTATTGAGACTTCCGCTCTTTGTGTGACCCGCAGTACTGCTCCTTCGCACAAACTGTTTCATGGTTCTAAGTGCGCGCGTAAATTTGTTTACTGAACGAGTAACCGCAGAAGTCGCTGAACCTTCTGTGCTCAACGCTCGAAGAAATCCGAGCCACGGCATAATGGATTGGTAGATCTGTTTCACATGGTATTTCGGTGTTGTCTCTGTCTGTTCAAGCAAATCATTGATCGCCTTCAATGATGCCTTATCCCTGAATACATTCTCGAAATAGACATCGAGAACCTCTTCATAGAGGAGCTGTTCACGTACATCGTCGATCACAATATAGCCAGGCAGGATACCTGCGGCAAACGGAATGCTCGAAAGAAATGAAGCAAAAAGACTGTGAAAGGTACTAACATGCAACTCGGCAAGGTTATTGAGGAGATACGTTTTTTTACTCCGCGCCCTTTTTTGAATGTCAGGAAACAAGCTGCCAAAGTAGTCTATAATATCCTGTTCTGATGCATCGGTCGCTGTTTGTTCAGTAAGGATGTCGAGGTAGTGCAGTATTCGGGTTTTCATTTCAAATGCCGCTTGATTAGTAAAGGTTATCGCGTACAAAGAATCAAGCGTATATGCGTCATGTAGATAGAGCCGCAGAAAACGTTTCGTGAGCTCGCGCGTCTTCCCGGCACCGGCTGACGACATGAGGGCGATGTTGTCTATTCCTTTAGACATCTGTTACTCCACAGATATTTTTGTACATGCAATAGCGACATGATTCAGGTTTGTCTGTCTGGCAGAAACACACGTCTGGATTCAGCAGTTCAGTAAGTGTTGGGACAAGTATCTCTTTCCTGAACTCATCCAGGTATGTTTCAATGGTCTCCTCAT
>DAOVBK010000003.1 GCA_030670605.1 Candidatus Stahliibacteriota bacterium | reverse complement strand
AAGGCAAAGGGCAAAAGGCATAAGTGAATGGTGAATTGTGAATGGGAGGAGAGTCTATCAGGTTATCAGTGTATCAGGAAGTGGTTATCAGGAGATTAGGTTATCAGTAAAAAAACAAATGAAAAATGCCAAATGTTAAATGAATATCTGAAGGCAAAGGGCAAAAGGCATAAGTGAATGGTGAATTGTGAATGGGAGGAGAGTCTATCAGGTTATCAGTGTATCAGGAGGTGAATGCCGTTAGAGATACGATCTTCAGTTGCAGGTCTGGAAACATACTATCGTGTTGGGACTGCAGCAGTAATAGTTGTATGTCGTCAGTCTCTAACGGGGTAAATATCAGGAAAACAGGGTGTCAGGTCAGTCATTGCGCGTGTCGGAAATATCGAGCATGCCGAGATGTCCGCCTCTTTTTTGGCGGAAGGGACGAAGTCCCGCGGCAATCTCAATTGGCCATATGCCATTAGCGATTAGCCAATTCCACGAGTACGAAATACGAGTCACCAGTACGATACATAGCTCAGAGAACGTTGACAGAGGAAGGAATCCAGATATACTCACGTCATGGACAGAACACTACTTATCATCAAACCCGATGCCGTGAAGAGAAATCTTATCGGCACAATTCTCAAACACCTTGGTGATGCAGGATTTAAGATCATCGCGATGAAAATGCTCTGGCCTGACAAAGAAATGGGCGGCGCATTCTATGAAATCCATAAGGGCAAAGATTTCTATGATTGGCTTGTCAATTTCATATCGTCGGGGCCCATTGTTGTAGCATGTCTTACCGCCCCAGATGCTCCTAAAAAGTTGCGTGAGGTCGTCGGCGCAACTGACCCGAAGAAAGCAGCACCGGGTACGGTCCGAAACCTCTACGGAACATCCGTGGGGGAAAATGTCGTACACGCCTCAGCACCTGATGAAAACCCGGAACGTGAGGTAGCGTTTTTCTTCACTGATAGGGAGATATTCACGTACTAAAATAGGCTCATTCGTGCCTTTATTCTTCTAATTTCCACTGTATATACGGCCCATACCTTGACGAGAAACTGTTTTACACTAAACTATAAGTAGTGAAGTGGATACTTTTAACTGTTTTTCTCATTATTTCATGTCCGCGGCCAGGATTGAAAAAAGTCAGTGCGCGCGATTTCCTCGCCGAGGCGCGACGCAGCTATCGCGATAATCCGTTCTACGCCTATAGCCTGCTCACCGATTCAATACACTCCAATGTGCACATACAAGAACGCACTGAGCTCCTCGTGAGAATGTACATCGACCAGTGCGAATATGATCGTGCCGCAGTACTCCTCGATAGTATCGACTGGTCTGTGCCGCTCACCCCGTATGAAAAAACAATACTGCTGCTCAAGAACAAACGGTGGTTCACGTTACGTGAAACAACTGACGATGACCTGCTCAAAGGAATCGCATGCTATCATGTGCAAGATTATGCACGAGCGATTGATTTTCTCACCGAGCCGGTGCCTCCTCATGACTACCGAAAAATCTATCTCACCCGGGTGTACATGGAACAAGCGGAGTACGCACGTGCATTACAGACGCTGGTCAATATCGATTCTATCAATAGCTACCTATACCCCGAATATCAGGATATGCTGTTTGCTCTCTTTTCTCATTACGACGATCATACGGTCATCCTCAATGAACTGCAGAAGCTCAAGAAACCGCACGTACGAGAATACGTGCGTCTTCAGGTGTACGAAAAACTGCACGACACAAAAAACATCGAGAAGAGTGCCTGGAACCTCATCAGGCACCATCCGAAATCCGATGGTGCGTACCATGCATGCCAGTTTGTCACGGCGAAGAACAAAACAGATAATAAGGCTATCGGCAAAGTATACTACTATCATGATGATTATAATAATGCGCTTCGCTACCTCAAGGAAGCAACACAAGATGATGCGGTCAATTACTACCTTGGCAGGATACACTACCGTTGGAAAAACTACACCACTGCTGTCAAATATTTCTCTCGAAGTTCCTGGTCTGCTGCTTACTACTACCGAGGTAGAGTGTACGAAACCACAGGCAATCATGAACGAGCCATTGCCATCTATGACTCACTCTCTATTATCCGCAAGAATTCGAAATACGCAACACGCAGTTTGAAACGTAAAGCCTTTCTCCTCGAGGATGTCGGTGATACCTTGCGTGCAGTTGAAACATTCTTGCGGATAAACAATAAGGATACAAAATTCAGAGCAGCAATGCAGCTCTTGAGACTCGGGAAGCTCAAAGATGCAGAGCAGATTCTTCGCATCGGCAATGAACCAGAATTTGTCTACTGGCGGGCAAAGATCACAGAGAAGTTCGGAGAATCCGCTGAGAGCCTGACGACATACCTCGTGAAAACACATCCCCTTTCATACTATACCCTCGTACAGAACAAAAGCGCAGTAGTTTTTGATACGACGGCAATCGATACCTGGATTTCTCAATTTGGCGACAGCACGGTTACGTTCAGTGCCTCCGATTCCACGCACCTAAGCAACGCAGTCAGGTATTTCTCAATTAACGAGACTGAATATGCCTTAGCAGAACTCGCCTTGATCGAAGACAAAAGCGCCCATGACCTTCTATTCCTGAGCAGGCTCTGCGCTCAGTACGGTGCGAACAAACAGTCAATCCTGTACAGCCTCCAGATCAGAAAAATCGCCGAGAAAAATGGTGTGCAGACGACGCCACGTGCGCTCTTCACGCTCCTCTACCCGACCCGGTACATGTTTCGGATTATCGACCAGAATATGGATGCAAGTCTGTGTCTTGCCATGATATGGCAGGAGAGTTTGTTCGACCCTGATGCACAATCACACGCTGATGCACGTGGCCTGATGCAGATCATCCCTTCCACGGGAGCAAAGATCGCTCATGACCTCGGTGTTACGTCCTATTCTCTCTACGACCCATCAACGTCCATACAATTCGGTACCTACTATTTTCACAATCTGTTCAAGGACTTCGAATCTGTTCCGCTGTCCCTCGCAGGATACAATGCTGGTCCTGTGCGGGTTAAACGGTGGGTTACAAAAAGAGCGCGTCATGAAATGGACGAATTTATTGATTTAATACCCTATGATGAAACGCGCGATTATGTAAAAAGGGTACTTGGTCGGCAGGTTATTTACGAGACGTTGCTTGAGATGTAGCCGATGGGTCTTTTTTTCTAAAAAACAGTTCACGCACCAGCAAGAAAATCGCACCAACGGTTATGAACGCGTCAGCAAGATTGTAGGTAAACCAACGGAGATTGCCAAATCCCATGTCAATGAAATCTATGACATAATCGAGCCGCACACGGTCGAATATGTTGCCGAGTGCTCCACCGATGATAATACCAAAAACGACAACACCCGGTCTGTCCTTTAGCGACAACCCGACAATAGTGAGAAAAACAACACCGATGATCGAAAGAACGTAGTACAGAATGTTCGGGCCGAAACTGATACTGAACACACCAAACGGATTGTATGTCAATTTGAAACGGAGCAGCGTTCCGATAACATTCATCGGCGGATCAAACGGTGTTATGGTATTAACGATAAGGAGCTTAGAGATCTGATCAACAAGGAATGCACTAACAATGCACAGCACGAGAATGGTGCTATTCTTCCTGGAAATCATGCAGGGATATGCAGCCCGAAACTGTGTGTTAGCCGGTTGAGCACTTGATGCAGGTGCGTGCCTGCGGAAGGAACTTGAGACGGCGCTTACCGATGGGGTTGCTGCACCGCTCACATGTTCCATATTTACCTTGATTGATTTTCTGTAGGGCAAGGTCAATTTCAAAAAGCGCTTCCCGCTGTGTTGAAAGGATCTGCGATGTCACCTCTCTCCGTTCTGTCTCAGTACCCTGGTCTGCCATGTGGTTAGAGTACGCTGACAGGTCACCGGAAGACTCAAGTTGCGTTTTTGAAATTTGTTCTCCCTCATATTCCAATTCCCTGATAATCTTATCCCGTTCTTTGATTAATTTTTTCTCAAACATTTTCAGTTCTGATTTCTTCATCTTTTTCAGCATCGTAACTTCTCCTTTAGCATATTCAAATACGATTTTGCCTTTATATTTCCCGGATCAGCTTCCAAGACCTCTTGCCACTGTTTCTGCGCCGCCAGGAATTTCTGCTGACGGTAATAACATAATCCCAGAGTTGTCCGTGCTTCAAAGTAATTCTGATTACGTTCAAGTACCTCAAACAGAATGCGCTCTGTTTCCTGATATTCAGATAACTGCAGACACGTTTTTGCGAGTTTGAGTTTAATATCAACGAAAGACGAACCCATGTCTGTGCCGCGTCCGTATTCATCTTTTGCTTTCTCGTATTCTTGGAGCTCGTAGTATGTATCACCTAGCTGGGTGTAGATATTGGCAAGTTTTGCTTTGAGTTGCGGAGATAGACCCGTGTCTTTGGTTTCAAGCACAGCTGCCTTCTGAAATGATTGTTTTGCATCTTCAAACTTGCAGAGCTCATTCTGAACGATTGCCATATCAACATATGCTTCGATGTAATTGGGGTTGAGTTCAATCGCCCTTTTGAAACTATTGATTGCTTCATCATAGTTATCAGCGAGGGAAAACGCACACCCGAGAGCATGATGTACATCAGGATAATCAGGATAAGCACTGATCACCTGCGTGAGCTTTTCGATGGACTGCTTGATTTCTCCTGTGTTATAGAGCTCGAGTGCATCATCATAGACCTTGCGCGTTGCCTTGTCCATATCGGTATTATACTTGAACTTTATGGATTGTCAATATGGGTCAATACGTTACGAAGATGGACGCGTGCCGTATGTCGCCTCGATGATCGAGCAAATACCACCGCGTGGGTTGAACTCACCCCGAACACGTGCCCAACGGGGTTTGACTGCTTTCGCAAAATCCTTAAGAATGCGGTTAACTGCATTCTCATAGAATATTCCGAGATTGCGGTACGCGAGAATGTATAGTTTAAGTGATTTCAATTCCACAAAATACTTCTTCGGCTCGTATTCAATGGTAATGGTGCCGCTATCTGGCTGTCCAGTCCGCGGACACACTGACGTATACTCTGGAATGACAATCGTGATCGTATATCCGGTAAACTGATTCGGGAGAACCTCAAGCTTTGGCAGTGTCTCCCGGAGTCCTGAAACCGCATGTTTTTGTGTGTACTTACGCATTATAGATTATACGAACGGAGCTACGCATGTCAATTCATATCATCTTTATGAATCGCCGTGATACCTCTTTATAACCAACCTGTTCGTAGAATGTATGAGCATCAGACCGATGATCACCGCTCGTGATTTCCGCCTTCACACAATCATTGGTCTTCGCATACGCCTCGGCAGCCTCGAGGAGTCGCTGACCGACGTGTTTCCTCCGGTGCGCATGGGATACGACAAGGGAAGTAACACGACACAGATTACCAGACAGATGGAGCAGGGGTACGATATGCAGGCTCGCGAGACCAACAATCTCAGAACCATGCGCTGCAACGATGATTCTGTCCTCGCGTTGATTCCTGAGTCTTTTGATTTTCTGTGCTACGAAATGAGGTTCATGTGGATAGCCAAGTTCGGCCAAGAGAACCACAATTGCTGCACAATCATCCTCCTCTGCATCGCGGATGACGACCTCAAATGGTCTCTCAGTCACCGTGTCATCTCTCATCGTGCCGCCACGAACGGCCTACCCGATTGCAAATAGCTTGCCAATGAAGAACACATAGAAAATGAGGAGGAACCAACCTTCCCATTGTGTGATTTCCTTATCTTGCCCCATGAAGAAAAAGAGAAGGGATGCGATCAACATCATTGGAATACCGAAGGTAATGATGTTGTGTGGAATCACGAGATTCCCGATCAGCGCTGAAATGCCCATGACCGCAAGGGCATTGAAGATATTCGAACCAAGCACATTGCCGACCGCGATTTCCGGTCTCCCCCGACGCGCGGCGGCAATCGTGACCGCAAGCTCGGGGAGCGACGTGCCCAAGGCAATGACGCTCGCAGCAATCACCTCAGTACCAATGCGCAGCATCTCAGACAATGCGATCACCGATTCAATCGTGTATTTACCGCCAACAAAAATGAACAGTGCACTCAACACGAGCATGACAACAGTTTGCCAGCCAATGCGTTTTCTCTGTCGTCGACCACCACGCACGACAGTACCACGCTTCTCCTTAGTGAACACCGCATGAAGCATATACACAACAACGCCAGCAAGGCAGAGGACCGCTTCAAAGAGCGTGAACGCACCATCCCATACCGTGACCGCAAGAAAGAGTGCCGACCCCATGAGCAACGGCAAATCAATGTGTATGAGTTCATAGGTGATCCGGATCTTCTTGCCGATAAGAGCAGCAATACCAAGGATCAGAAAAATATTGGTTACATTCGAACCAACAACATTACCAACGACGATTTGCGAGGAGTTACTCAGAACAGCGAATATGGAACTGACGATCTCTGGCAGTGATGTCCCAATTGCGACAATGGTCAAACCGACCATGAAATCGGGAATCCCGAATGACAATCCGATCTGCTCTGCCGCGCGCGTGAAGTAATCAGATGACCGAATGAGAACGTATAGACTCACGATAAAAACAATCACCCATACGATCATTGCTGGCATTCTGTTCTCGAGACGAAAACGCTCTTCACTCTTGGGGCACCTCGCACACGGCCCCTGACTGTGCAACGATCTCAATGGTTGATTCGATTACCTGGTATTCACGGACAAGGTATTGAGCAATACGTGTGATCGACTCTCTGTGTCGAGAAGCACTCCCCGTATCATGAAATAGGATGTGCGTTGTGAAAACGAGCATGTTCGAGGTGATCGTCCAGACGTGCGTATTATACAACTCCTTAACCTCAGGGAAGGTTTTCTTAATATCTTCGATAATGGTCTCGCTCGTCAAACCAGTCGGCGCCATTTCGAGGAGGATTTTACCGGATTCTCTTAAGATCCCCCATGCCCAGATAAAAATCATAACTGAAATGCCGATACTCAGTAATGGGTCAATAATATTCCAACCACTTATATGTATAATGACTGCACCGACCACAATAGCAACAGACGACACCGCATCAGCGACCATATGGTAGAACACACTCTTGACATTCAAATCCTCTTTGTGACTGCCGTGAAGAATAAGAATGCTCGCAACATTAACACCGAGCCCAATGAAACCAATGACGAACATGGTGATACTGAGGACATCTCTCGGCTGCAGTATTCTCATAATGGCTTCATAGCCAATAATACCGACAATGGCAAGCAGAACGAGGCCATTAACAAACGCGGCAAGAACTTCTGCCCGGTATAATCCAAACGTCCGGTGATGACATGGTGGCTGGCGTGCTATGGCGATTGCCACGAGACTGAGACCAATCGCAAAACTGTGCGTAAACATGTGACCCGCATCACTGATCAAGGCAATGCTATGGGTCAGAATACCACCGACCAACTCAACAACCATCACGACGAGCGTGATACTCAGTGACAGTATGAGTTTTCGTCGCTCCACTGAGCGATACTCAAAGAGATGCTCAGTGAATGCGCCTTCGTGTCTATGTTCTGTCATGTGCGTTTGTATGTACTGCTATCGATGTTTCTCGTGAATGACGGTCGTTATTCAATACCCACTAATGCTTTGATGTATTGCATTCTTTCGTACAGCTCAGGGCGATCACTTTCCTGCTGGCTCAGTTTGCCCCGCATGTCGTCAAGTGAGCCAAAGGCGTGCTGCTCCATCCACTCGTTCACCTGCGTGAGTATAGTCTCAATGTATGAAACACCATTGACATAGAGGGTCGAGCACACCTGTACCGCATTGGCGCCGGCAAGGAGCTGTTTGACCACTCCGGCACCGTCGTGGACACCAGTCGAAGCAGCAAAATCACATGCAACACGGCCAGCGAGTAAGGCGATCCATCGCAATGATACATTCATCTCCTCGGGAGAACTGAATCGGTACCCGGCGACAAGATGCATTTTGTCTATATTGATATCAGGTTGGTAGAAACGGTTGAACAACACCAATGCTGCTACACCGCGGCGGCTCAGTTCAGCGGCGATGCGTGCCATTGACGTGAAGTACGGTCCGAGTTTCACCGCAATAGGCAGATCGACACGTTTCTTAACATCTTCCACGATGCGAAAATGCATACGCTCGACCTCTTCACTGCTCCGCTCTGGTTCGATCGGCATGACTGATATGTTGAGCTCAAGTGCATCAGCACCAGCATTAGCAATGCTCCGTGCATAATCAGCCCATTGTCCTGGCGATACGCAGTTGATGCTCGCAATAATCGGAATCGAGAGCTTCTGCTTTGCTTGTTCAATGAGATTAAGGTATTGACGGGGTCCGAGGGCAAGCCCGACGTTTCTAACATAATCGACTGCCTCCGGATGTCCAGAGATCCAGATATTTCGTTCCAGTTCTTTCACATCCGCCTTGATCTGTTCCTCAAAAAGTGATTTCAGAACAACGGCACCAGCACCAGCGTCAGCGCACGCACACACGCCATCGACAGATTTTGTGAGACTACAACTGGCAACAATGATTGGATTGGATAATGTCAAACCCATATACTGTGTCGTCAGCTCAGCCATGACCGAACCTCCTTCTATTGAAAATCAAATCCTTTTTCAAACACCTGCATGCATGCGTCAGCCACTTCTGGGTCGAAAAGCCGACCTCGATTACGCAAAATCTCCTGCCGCGCGTCATCGAGCGTAAGCGCGGACCGGTACGGTCGGTGCGAAACCATTGCTTCAACAACGTCTGCCACACCGAGAATCCTCGCTTCCATGAGTATTTTATCACCGGTCAGACCGCGTGGATACCCAGAACCATCCATTCGTTCATGATGCTGGAAAACGATTTCGGCAACCGGCCAGGGGAATTCAATGGACCGTAAGATCTCATAGCCAGCTTCACTGTGCGTACGTATCAGTTCCATCTCGATCTCGGTCAGCGAACGCGGCTTGTTGAGAATCTCTGCAGCAACATGGATTTTGCCGATGTCGTGAATCGCGCCCGCGACGTGCATGCCTTCAATCTGTTCCCCTGAAAACCCCAGTTCCATTGCAATCGCACAGGCGAGTTGCGTCACACGCTGCTGGTGTCCAGCAGTATACGGGTCACGCTTTTCTGCGGTTGATGCGAGTGCATTGACTGTACCGTTCAGTGTCTTACGCAATTTGGCGTAACTGATCTTGAGCGCTTCTTCTGCCCTCTTCCGGTCTGTGATATCCTCAATAATACCATCATAGTATTGGACAACGCCTTTGTCGTCCTTGACAGCAACTGCTGAGACAGAGCCGAAGAATGGTGTGCCGTCCTTTTTCTTTAGTTGCAGTTCCTCATCCCGGACAAAAGCAGATGCTAACATCTTTTCATTGAACCTTCTTCTATCCTCTGGATGCTGATACAGGTCTGAAACATTCACCGCAAGAAATTCTTCTTTTGAATCGTTGCCGAACATCTTAATGATCGCAGGATTTGCCTCGATGAACTTCCCTTTAGGCCCAACGGTATTACGGTAGATGCCGACATTAACATTATCAGTCAGTGTCTTGTACTTCGTCTCGCTATCTCGTAGCGCATTTTCTGTTTGCTTGCGGGCAGTAACATCTCTTAACGTGCCGACAAATGCGCGTGGTGTACCATCAACATTCCGTATGACCGCCGTGCTCAATTCAGCAATATAGGATGAACCATCTTTGCGAAGCAACCGGTATTCGATGCTCTCTTGTATGCCTTTTTCCAGCGTCTTCTTCAAACCCTCTCTTGCCCGTTCGCGGTCTTCTTGAGCAATGAAGTCAAATGCACTTTTGCCTACGATATCTGCCTCATGAGTAAAACCACCCATTTCAATGGCACGTTTAGATGCGTAGACGACTTTCCCATGCATGTCGGTTACCAAAACCGCGTCCGGCGAGGCGCTCACCAATGCACGGTACAGCTCTTCACTCTGTTTCACTGCTTCTTCTGCTTTCTTGCGCTCAGTGATATCAACGACCGCTGCTTGTACAGCAGGTTTTCCATTGTAGGTAACGAGACCCGCGTACATCTCCAGCCAGACGTCGGTACCGTCTTTGCGGACACCACGACACTCGTAGCGCGCCGGCACTGGCTTTCCTTTTGAGCGTTTTTTGAAGCGCCCCCAGACAAGTGCTTGATCATCAGGATGCACCATCATCTTCACGTGTTCAGGAGAAAGAGATAGTAATTCACCAACTGTGTAGCCGGAGATTTTTGCCATGGCTTCATTTGCGAAAACCACATGGAAATCCTGGATTATTATTATTCCAGATAGCAATTGTTCAACCAATGTGCGGTATTTTTCTTCGCTCTCTTCTAATGCTATTTTCGATTTTCGGCGTGCCGTGATATCGCGGAGGCAGGTAACAGCACGGATTACCACACCATTCTCTATAACCGGGATTTTCCGTGTCTCAGTAATGATCTCCCTATCACCAATATCTGTTCTTTCCTCAGTAACAAGCAGTTTGCCGGTGGCGAAGACTTTCTCGTATTCTTCGCGTATCGTGGGTGAGAGAAAAGGAAAGAGTTCAAACAGTGTCTTACCAATACTACTGTCATCAAGTGTGATATCGAGTTTCAACTCTTTGAACCATTGAGCAAAAAACTCGTTGTACAGCACAATGCGCAATTCTTTGTCCACAACATGTATAGCATCGCCCATGGCGTCAATCGTGGAACGATAGCGGAATTCAGATTCGCGCAGCTCGCTCTCTATACGCGTGCGTTCTGCAATGTGTTCCTCGAGCAGTTTGTTCGTCTTCTCCAGCTCAGCGGTTCGCTCCGCCACCCGTTTTTCGAGAACTACTTGTGCATTTCTCAAGAGTTCTTCGGCGCGTTTTCGTTCCGTGATGTCACGCGTGATGAACAAAAGCTCATCATCAATAACATTAACTGTGCTTTCAAGATAGCGCCACTTTCCAGGAGCGAATCTATCATGGATACGATACTCAATAGTCTCAATCACATCCTGTGCAAGTGTCTTGTTTTTCTTTGCGCCAACATATGTCTCAAGTAGCTTGATAAGTTGTTCTTTGTCGTCCGGGTGAAGGAAATCTAAACATGGTTTGCCGACGATGTTGTCTGACTCAGAACCAAGAACTTTTTTGTGTGAGGGACTGATATACGTATATACAGGATTAGTTGTGAAGGTGGCAGTCGCGATAAGATTGGGACTGTTTTCACCAATGAGACGATATTTCTTCGCTGATTTCTCCAATTCAGGAATTCGCTCCTTAAGCTTTCTCAATTCTTCCAAGAGCTGGTCTTCTGACATCTTCTCACTGTTCATGATGCTATCTCACGGTACTTCGGACATGTCCTATGTCTTGCTCCACAATCCAAGCGTGTTTGTGCAAGGATCTGTGAAGAGCGCATAATATCCAAATGCATCAGAAATCTTTGTTTTTTCTGTAACCTTGGTGCCACCTGCCTGTTCAATGTCGGCAAGTTTCGTTTCAATGTCCTCGACCTCAATATAGAGGACAACACCACCGTTTGCCGGCGCGCTTTCTGTCGTAAAACCACCACTAACACCCTGTGCGCGCCATATCACATAATCACCACTGTTCTCACACTGCCAGTCAAAGACCGTGCCGTAGAAATCCTTTGATTTCTGTGAATCAGTGGTTGGGATTTCGATATGACATACACCGTGCATGTTTACCTCCTCAGCTTAGAATGAGTGCTCTTTTCCTGGATACGCACCCTTCTTGACATCATCATAATACTGCTTGACCGCGTTACTGATTGTCTCTCCGAGATGTGCATACCGTTTCACATACTTCGGTAAAAAATCCTGAAACAAACCGAGGATGTCGTGCACGACGAGAATCTGACCATCGCAGTGAACTCCTGCCCCAATGCCAATAGTCGGTATTGACAGCTTTTCTGTAATCCGCTGCGCAAGCTGTGCAGGTATCTTCTCAAGTACAACAGAGAAACACCCGGCTGCCTCTAACATTTCTGCATCGTGCATAATCTTCTGTGCTTCTTGTTCTGTTGTGCCCTGCAGTTTGTAACCGCCAATTGCGTGGATTGACTGTGGGGTCAAACCAACATGCCCCATGACCGGAATGCCGAGGTCAACAAGCCGTTTGATCGCCTCGACAATCGGCGCTGCGCCTTCGAGCTTCACGGCTGCTGCACCGATTTTTAGAAACCTGCCAGCATTGCGCACCGCATCAGCGACCGAGGTCTGGTAGGACAAAAACGGCATATCAGCGACAACGAAGGCATTCTTAACCGCATGGCATACCACTTTGGTATGATAGAGCATTTCTTCCATTGTAATGGGCAGGGTCGTTCTCTCACCCGCGAACACATTTGCTGCAGAATCACCAACGAGAATAATATCCATACCCGCCTCATCGAGGATTTTAGCAAGCGGGTAATCATATGCGGTGAGACAGGCGATCTTCTCGCCCGTCTTCTTCATTCCAATAATCGTCTCTATGGTTACCATTCTTTTGAAACAATTCTACGCGGCTCTTTCAATTGTTTGATTTCCTTCGTGAGCAATGCGCTATCACTGGAATTACCGATGAAGTCAAATCCTTTGATATCCACGATCAACAGCGGTGATGTGTTGTAGTGAAAGAAAAAAGTGTTGTACGCATTGCATAGTTCTTCAATGTATTCAAATTCAATCTCGCGCTCAAAATTCCGGTCACGCTGTTTGATTCTCTTATACAAAAACTCGGGTGTTCCCTGTAAGTAAAGCACCAAATCAGGTCTCGGAACATCATGTTCAATGAGAGCATATATTTTGTCGTACAGCCTAAACTCGTCCTCACTCAAATTGATCTCAGCAAAAATCCTATCCTTGGCAAAAAGGTAATCGGCAATAACACGCGAATTAAAAAGATCGATCTGTGCGATCTCGCGTTGCTGTTTATACCGAGACATGAGAAAGTAGAGCTGTGTATGAAATGCGAATTTCTTGCGATCGGCATAGAATTTCTCGAGGAATGGATTGTCATCGAATTGCTCGGCAACGATACCGGCATGGAACTGCTGTGCGAGGACCTTTGCGAGCGAGGTCTTCCCGGAACCAATAACGCCTTCAATGGCAATAAATCTCACATTCTCCACAATTAACTCCCTCAAGATGTTCAATCAATCTCTTATCCGTGTGTGGTGGTACGAAGTCCGGCGCTATCTCGCAGAGGAGCTTCATGGCAAATGGACGATTGAAAAACTCCTTATGAGGAATCGTCACATCCTGCTCTGTAATCACTTCCTGGTTATAAAACAGTATATCAATGTCAATGATCCGAGGACCCCAGCGCTCTGTTGCTTGTTCTCTTCCCATACCTTTTTCAATCCTCTTGATTATTGTAAGAAGTTCTCGCGGTGTGTATTCACACTCGACCTGTACTGCCATGTTGAGAAAATCAGGTTGGTCTGTATAGCCCCACGGTTTTGTTCTGTACATACGTGATTTTTTCTTAATGGCTATTGCGTTGTCTTCGAGAGCTCTGAGGGCGTTTCGGAGATTTTCTTTGATATCGCCAACATTTGTTCCAAGCAGGAGAAAAATGTTGTCCATGTACTAAATTCTATACGAAACAATACCCTTGTCAAGCCATGCAAAGATGGATTAGTAATGAACTATGTACGTGTTACTTGAGTGTATGGAGATACGCCTTGTTCTTCTTCAGTTGGTCATACGAGAAGAAAACAACACCAGAAAATGGCTGCGACCGTACGAGGGTAACCTGCTGTTGTACCTGCTGTGGTGTTAATAGATACAAACCAATGCCAACCATGACTCGTTCTGGTTCATCGACGGCACGAAGTGCCTGATTCAACATACTGTTGAGATTCTTACCGTATGACATGAGACAGACAAAATCCACATGTTCGTTCCTGAGCCAGGCAGGCCAGTCCTGGAAATAGTGGTTCCGTGCTTCCTCGTACTGCGGTTTCACGGCAACCGATAGAACCGCCCCTCGTGACTTCACGACCGACTGTATATCACGAATGAATTCGGTCAAATCATCCGCAACAAATCCATGCCACGCCTGTGTTAAGTCATCCACACCCCACAAACCATATCGCTGCGACACGGTTCGATTCGTGGTGAGCTCACGTGGATCAACGTAGTACTGTCCCATGAATGCACTTCGCACGTACACATCATAGACAAAACTCTTGCGTGGATATCGAACGTAGTCGAGATGGACGCCGTCAAAGTCGTAGTTGCTAACGATCTCATTGATAATGGCACGCAGATATGACCGCACCTGTGCATTTGACGGCGCAAGGTAGTAGCCTTCAGATGACAGCTGTCGTAGCTCATCTATGGAGTAGTCGAGCATTGAGCGACCGTTTGCATCATACAGATACCAGTTTGGGTGCATATTGATCGGATGTGTTTGTTCTGTTGTCCGCGGTGCAAACCCCCACGAGTAAAAAAGATTCACCCAGGCAGAGACTTGTATGTTACGGCGGTGCGCCTCTTCGAGAAACGCCGTTAACCACGTATCTGTATGGATTTTTGATGGTGCATGGTGCGACGGATAGTATGCATACCCGAGTGCAAAAATCTGGAGGAAAATATGGTTGAACTTCCCATCGAGCTGCGCGAATATTTCATTTCTGTCATCAAGTGACCATCGTGGTACCCATACCCCCCGAAAGTCGGTTGCGAATGTCAGGAATATGAGGAGAATACCCACGACATACTGTATACAAAACGACTGTATTGTCAATTGACTGGTGCTCGCAGATTATTGTTGCGCTATGCGTTCTATGATACGGTTCGCTCGCGCAGAGAGTATTGACTTTACAATAGAATTACATAGAATTGAGTATTACAAGGAGGAAAAAATGGGATTCACCGGCATTGTTGTTATTGTTTTGCTTCTCATCATCATTAGCGCAATAAAGATCCTCAAAGAATACGAACGGGCAGTCGTATTCAGGTGGGGTAGATTTCTCAAAGTCAAGGGACCCGGTCTTTTCATACTATTACCAGTCATGGACAAGATGGCAAAGGTGGCACTCAGGGTTATTACCATGGATGTACCGCCGCAGGACGTTATTACGAAAGACAACATTTCCATCAAGGTCAATGCGGTTGCCTATTTCAGGGTTTTCGAACCAGACAAGGCAATTCTCGAGGTTGAAGACTACCTCTACGCAACAAGTCAACTTGCCCAGTCGACGTTGCGCAGTGTTCTCGGTGAGTACGAACTTGACGAAATACTCGGAGAACGAGAGAAAATAAATGTCAGGCTTCAGAAAATCATTGACCAGCAGACCGACCCCTGGGGTATCAAAGTTTCCACCGTCGAGATCAAACATGTAGACATCCCCCAGGAAATGCAGCGTGCTATTGCCCGGCAGGCAGAAGCAGAACGTGAACGTCGCGCCAAGGTTATCCACGCCGCAGGAGAGCTCCAGGCAGCCACAAACCTAAACCAGGCAGCGAAAATCATCAGTGAAACACCGGTAGGCATACAGCTCCGTTATCTCCAAACACTAAGCGAAATCGCCACAGAAAAAAACTCAACAACGATTTTCCCCATACCTATCGATATATTCACCGCAATCGCCAAGAAACTAACCAAGGAATAATGATTGGAGTCTATCAGGTTGAAACGCTGAACCTGTACTCGATTGTGAATGATGCGGTCACAAAACAACTACACCTAGAAACTGAGTATGCAGGGACGTTCACCGTACCACCGAATGCCTACAATCCATTGCGGCAGCAGTACGATGCACGAACAATCGTCAATGTACTTGTCGAACGTAATTCAACACAGTACGATCTCAGCCTTGGATTTGTTGATGTTGATATCTATGTCTCAAGAATGAGTTTCATCTTTGGTCTGGCTGACCCAGTGAAAAAAATAGCACTCGTTTCAACATTTCGGCTCGCCGGCGAGCGGTTTGATGAACGTGTCGCAAAAGAAACAGTACATGAGCTCGGACATCTGAAAGGACTGGAGCACTGTACAAAGGAAACGTGTGTCATGCATTTCTCTAATACGCTCGAGGATACCGATCAGAAAAATGCGGTATTTTGTTCAAACTGTAGGAGTCAGTTTGAGTAAGTACACACTGTTTACACCTGGGCCCGTTGATATACCTGAAGACATACTCCACGAAACAGCACAGAAAGCAGTGTACCATCGGGAGGCACAATTTGCTGAACTGTATCGCGCAACCTCAGAAGGTCTGAAGCACATACTCGGCACCAGTGGCAGACTCTTTCTCTTTGCATCGTCAGGCACCGGAGCCATGGAGGCGGCATGTAGTAACATACTTTCAAGCTCTGACGAACCAGTCGCCGCGATCTGTGGGAAATTCGGCCAACGCTGGCTCGAACTCTGCCAGGCGTACAAAATCACACCAGTTGTCGTCCAGGAAGAATACGGCTGCTGTATCAAACCAGAGACAATCGAGGCGGTCTTGAAACAGAAAACCAAACCAACGATTGTCTTCACGACCTTGACCGAGACGTCGACCGGAGCACTCAACGATATCCGTGTATTTGGTGAAATAACAAAGAAATACGGCGCATTCCTCGTCGTCGATGGTGTTGCCGGTATTGGCGCGGATAGATGTCCACAAGACGAGTGGCATGTTGATATCATGGTTGGTGCCTCCCAGAAAGCGCTTATGTCACCACCAGGTATTTCATTCATCGCAGTCAGTGAGCGCGCCTATGAGAAAACAAAGAAATCAGATCTGCCGACGTACTATTTCAATCTCGCCATCTATGAGAAATTCAGGAGCAAACAGCAAACACCGTGGACGCCTGCAATTAACGTGCTCTACGGTCTTAATAAAGGCATCAGCAAGATTGTAAAAATGGGTCTCGACGAAAATTACGCACACCACAGGGACGTTGCAGAGTACGTGCGCGAGCGTGTCAAAAATATGGGACTTGAAACACTTGCGAGACGGCCGTCAAACGCCCTGACCGTGGTAAAAATGCCGGCCAACCTCACGAGCACTGACATAATCACCGAACTCAAGGAAAAACACGGTATACTGTTTGCTAATGGACAGGCTGAACTACGAGGAAAGATAATCCGTATCGGTCATATGGGTGATTATACAATAGAAAAAATGCGTCCGGCACTTGATGCACTGGAGCACATAATTAGGGGTTAACAGAGGTGGAAGAATGAATGGTCCTGGCAAGCCAAAAAATGAGATGAGCAATCTTGAACGTTCTGTCCATGCCCTCCATTTGTACCAAGACTATGAACAGATGATCGGCATAGTCCTTCCGCTTATCACCGACGGCATCGAGCTGAATGAAAAATGTATTTTCATCGGTACGAAAAAAGCTTGCGCAGTATTGGAAAAGAAATTCAAAAGCAAAATCTCGATCCTGAGTCCCACTGTTCCGGCTGCTGAATTCGTGAAATGGTTACGGGCTGAGATGGAGCATACAGACTTACACGTAGGACTGCGCATATTTTTACAGAATGCTGAAGAGTACTTACAGTATGAAGAGGTAATCGATGATTTTGTAACCCAGGCAGACACAAAACTGTTCCTCATCTGTCTGTATGCAGTCGACACTATCAGCGCGAATCAGTTTCTTGAACTACTCAAGAGCCACGGGCATGTACTCGTCGACCACCTTTTGCGACCGAATAGCTTTTACTCACGTGTAAAACACCGCATCTGGGTGGATCCACTCACCGGGGTTTTTAACAAACGGTATCTGGAAAATCAACTAAGCCAAGAATTGCAACGTGCTTCCCGTTATGAACACAACCTATCTATTCTATGCTGTGATATTGATAACTTTGTGGCTATCAACGATGAATTCGGACATGAAGTTGGTGACCGCATACTCGAAGAACTGACGAGCATACTTAAGAGGAATATTCGCAGTATCGATATTGTTGCGCGGTACGGTGGTGATGAATTCATCGTTCTCTTGCCAGAAACAGAACGAAACCGTGCCTTGAAAACAGGTACACGCATCGCCGAGCAGATCAAGGACTACGATTTCTTTAAGGATGAACTACAGGTAAAGGAAATGAGTGCATCAATAGGTGTCGCAAGTTTTCCTGAGGATGCCGGAGGAACCTTCGAATTGATAAAAAAAGCCCACAACGCACTTCTCCAGGCAAAAAAGGAAGGCGGGGGAAGAGCACTCCTGTGCACTTAGACAGACGCCATATCGACAAGGAGGACCAATGCCGATAACACCGTTAGAAATCCGAAAGCAGGAATTTCGGAAAACACTGCGAGGGTACGATCCTCACGAAATCAGGTCATTTCTCGAGATGGTTTCCACGGAACTTGAACATTTGCTGCGGGAGAATGAGAGTCTGAGCGAGAAGGTCAAGGATCTGGATGGCAAGATCGAAGACTACCGCCGTATGGAAAAATTCCTTCAGGACACACTGACGACCACCCAACGAGCGGCTGCTGAGCTAAGAAACGGCGCCAAGAAGGAAGCAGAAACGATCATTGCGAATGCGCGTGTGGAAGTGCAGAAGTATCTTAAAGAATCTCAATCAGAGCTCGCCCGCCTTACAGAAGAAACAAAGATGATCGAGCACCAGAAACTGTTGATGGTATCAGAATTCCGTGGTCTGCTTGAATCCTATCTCAAACTCCTTGAACGGCTGGAGAAAAAGTGAGAGGAAAAGCACGTGCTGCGGTACGTTATATACAACAGAAGATAGATTTCAAGCCGGCGATCGGTATTATTCTTGGAACGGGACTCGGTCGACTGGCGTCTGCGATTTCCAAAACAAAGGTCTTTCACTATAGCGATATCCCTCATTTCCCTTCGGCAACTGTTGAATCACACAAAGGCAAACTTATACTCGGTTATCTTAAGAAGAAAAAAGTTGTTGCCCTGCAAGGCAGATTTCACTACTATGAAGGCTACAGTGCTAAGGAAATCACCATTCCCGTACTGGTGATGAAGTTCCTTGGCATCAAACACCTTATCATATCCAATGCAAGTGGTGGCCTGAATCCGGAGTTTAAACCGAGTGACATTATGATCATTACTGACCATATTAATCTGCTGCCTGATAATCCTTTCCGGGGCAAGAACGATCCGCGCCTGGAACCACGCTTTCCTGACCTGTACAACTGCTATGATGCTCGCATCATTGAGCTCGCAGAACAGTGTGCCCTTGAACATAAAATACCGGTCAAAAAGGGTGTCTATGTTGCCGTGCCAGGTCCAAATCTCGAGACCCGTGCTGAATACCGGTACTTGAGAGCAATCGGTGCTGATGCCGTTGGTATGTCCACGGTACCCGAGGTTCTCATGGCTCGATATCTCAAGATAAAAGTTGTTGGACTATCAATTATCACAGACATGGGTCTACCCGATGCTCTCAAACCTGCACGCATCCGCACCATTATCAAAGCGGCAATGCGTGCCGAACCGCAATTGACACAAATCGTCACGGCAGTCGTGGCAAGGCTATAGAAGGTAATCTAATCATGCTGAGCGCTTTACAAAATACGCACCGATTGCGATGGGTACTATTTTCGATCGTGTGCGTATCCCTGATTGCGGTGCGTTGTTTTTCGACTGAAGAACGTATAGAAAACGCGCGCAAATTCATTCGTGAATGGAACTACGACCGCGCACTCACCGAGATCATAGCGCTCCGTCACAACAAAAATGCCGAAATTCAGTATCTGCTTGGATACTGCTACCTGAAGAAAAATGAATTCGATGAGGCTGCCCTGTATTTTGAACAATCACTTGCCGGCAGTGACATGTTCAGGGATAGCATCCTTGCGCTCTACAATGGCATTGCTCACAATGCGCTGAGAATCGATGAGCCAGAACGTGCACTATATCTGTATCAAGAATGTGCACAACTCATACCTGGATACGATCAAGCGAATAATTTGTTTTTGGTCGGCGATCTGCATTTTGAAAAAGAAAACTACCCCGCGGCAGCTGAGGCATACACGAAAGCGCTTGAAATTGACTCCGCATCTAAAAAGGCAAAGAATATCATACCACAATTGATCACCGCGCTCAGAGAATCAAACCGGCTCGCGCGTGCCCTTCACCTCGCCCAGGATGAGTACGACAGACTGAAAACTGCTGCCAATCTCTGGCAACTTAGTTCCGTACAGCATGCGATCGGCATCAAGCTCTTTGAAGAAGGCAATCTGGATAGTGCAAAAGTCTTTTTTGACCATATCATTGCAAGCCAAGAACCAAAATCCCTTCTTGATGATGCGTATTTTTATGTTGGTGAGATACATTTCATGAAGAATAACTTCCCTCAAGCACTTGAAGCATACAAAAAAGTGTTGCGTCTCAACCCCTATGAGAAAGGTGACGTTGTGAAGAAAGCCAAAGCACGTATCGAAGAAATCAAGGAGCTTTCGTGAAAAAGATTATTACCCCAACACTCATCCTATGCATCTGTCTCTCGTGTGGTAGCAAACGGCAACTGGCACCGCTTGCACCAGAAGACGAATTCGAGCGTGCCATGCATTACTATGAGAATAGGAAAATCGAAGATGCAATTCAGGCATTCGAAAGAATACTCTTCTATCATCCATCATCTGAATTCGTCGATGATGCACAATACTGGCTCGGTATGACCTACTTTGAGAATAAAGAATATGATCAGGCAATCACCGAATTTGAATACCTCATCAGAAATTTCCCGACATCTGCATTCCTGGAACAGACGTACCTCAATAAAGCGAAAGCCCACCTGCACAAAGCACCACACTATTCCAAGGATCCAACTGAAATCAACCGTGCGATACGACTCTTTGATCAATTTCTGACCCAGTTCCCGAATTCCCAGCATACAAATGAGGTGAGAAACCTCATCCTCGAGGCACGCAGCCGCCTCGCGAGGAAAGAACTGGAAAACGGTAAACTCTATGTCAGAACTGGCGAAGAGGATGCTGCACTCCTCTACTTCAACTATGTCCTAACGACGTACCCAGAGGCCGATGTCAGTGCCGAGGCAGCGTATCGGGCTGCTACCATCTATGAGAAACGGGAACAGTATGAACAGGCACTCACATTGTTACGTGTATTACTTGAAGAAGAGGCGTGGAAAGAAAAAGCAGAAACGAAGATACAGAAGATCGAGGGGAAAACACAAGATCTATCTGTCGAAGATATCGAGGAGACCGAAGGTCTCGGAGAGGAAGAAGATTTCGAAGAGATTGACATTCATGAGGAAGAAAGGAACGAATAAGCGCGTTGGTATCTTTGGCGGGCTCTTTGATCCACCACACGTTGGCCACCTCATTGTTGCACAAGCTGTTCTCGAAGAGTTCTCTCTTGACACAATAGTCTTTGTGCCAGCTGGCAACCCACCACACAAATTAAAATATTCATCGTTCAAAACGCGATATGCAATGACTGTTCTTGCCATCAAAGACAACAGAAAGTTCGCCCTGAGTGATATCGAAAACAGAATACCGGGAAAAACGTACACCATTGATGTGATTCGGGAATTGAAAAAAACCACTCGAGGAATACTGTATCTTGTCATTGGGAGCGATCAGTGGTCAGAGATTCAAACATGGCGTACGCCACATGCTTTGTTAAAAGAATGTACGATCGTCGTCGTACCGCGGACAGGGTATCGTATCAGAAAGAACGGTCACATCGCACAAAAAATACTCATCAGTAATGCTCCCCGTATCGATATCTCATCAACACTGATCAGAAAGCACGTACGAGATAGAAAAAGTATTCAGTATCTCGTCACACCAGACGTTCATACCTACATAAAACAGCACAGGTTGTATCGGAAGTGATTATTCACCTGGGACCCTCATTCTGAGGGCCTTGGGCATGAGGGTGATCACAAGCTCCTGTGCCTTCTCCTCCTCACCATCGACATCGACACGGAAGGCTTTTTCACACACAATTCTGAGTTCTTTACCTCGGCAGTGGTGCACGTTGCGGTAGCGAAGGTGTTCGCCGGCATATACCTTTGCCAGAACGTTTGATACGAATTT
>DAOVBK010000056.1 GCA_030670605.1 Candidatus Stahliibacteriota bacterium | reverse complement strand
GGCGCTATTGAAGAAGCGTTTGGTGGCAGGTTCCCCAAAGGGAAGAAGAAACGTAAGATGTCTGTTAAAGAGGCATTACCGTATTTGCAGAATGAGGAAGCCGATAAACTCATTGATATGGATGAGGTCATTAATGAGGCTCGGGAGCGGGCAGTTAATTCGGGCATTGTGTTCATCGACGAGATTGACAAGATTTGCGGGAGTGGTTCGACGCGAGGCCCTGATGTATCGCGCGAAGGCGTTCAGCGCGACTTGCTGCCGATTGTGGAGGGATCAAATGTGATGACCAAATACGGTATGGTCAAGACAAATCACATACTGTTTATTGCTGCCGGCGCATTTCACAACAAGAAGCCATCAGACCTTATTCCTGAGATGCAGGGACGTTTTCCCATACGCGTTGAACTGTCAGCGCTGACCACTGAAGATTTTCAGCGCATACTGATTGAACCGGAGAACTGTTTGATAAAACAGTACAGTCTGCTCATGAAGAGTGAAAAAGTTGCGCTTGAATTTACTGAGGATGCGATCCAAGCGATTGCCGCAATTGCCTCAAAGGTCAATGAATCCACTGAGAACATTGGCGCGCGGAGATTACATACGGTCATGACCAAGCTGCTTGAGGAAGTGCTCTTCGTTGCTCCGAACATAAGCGATAAAAAGGTTAACATAACGAGAGAGTACGTGGATAACAAACTGCAGAACATTGTCAGTGATGTGGATCTGAGTAGATATATTCTGTGAGACAGGTTATCAGAATATCAGCGTATCAGGAAGTGGCTATCAGAAGACCAGGATATCAGCAGCAAATGACAAATGAATGCCAAAGTCCAAAGACCCAAATCCCTCTCCCTGTTGAGGGAGAGGAAAAAGGTGAGGGTGTTATTCTTGTTTCTTGGAGCTTGGAATTTGGGGTTTGGAGTTTCCACTGCGCAGCAGGGGTGTGATGAAGTTTAAGAAAGCTATTATTTTTCTGGCTGAAGGGACTGACGAATCGATTGTGAACGAAGTGATACAGTGGTGCAAAAAATTCAGGAGCAAGCTGTTTGTCCTTTTTGTCGTTGAAACACACAAGATAAGTCGGTTGGCAAACCTCACGCATCAGAAAATCGAGACACTCAGTAAAAAAGCTGAAGAAGGAGGATGGCAGCTTCTCTATCTCGTCGAAGATGCTGCCGTTGAGCAGGATGTGCGGACATCACTGCACCTTGAGTATGGTTCCGCAACACATATACTCAAGAAGTACATCGATACATATGACATCAACATTGTGTTCACGAAAAGAACAGATGAAACCAAGAAAATATTCGGTGCATCACAAGTACCAGTGATTGGATTATGAATATTTCAAAGGCAACGTTGACGTTGTGCGGTTGCTCTCTCGATATCGCAGGATCGATATCGAGAGACAAGATGGAAATGCGTTTCGGTTTCGCATTCATGGGAAATAGCGTTTTTCGAAACCGCTAAACGTACAATAATCTATTAAGGAGGTGTAATGGTCCTGAAGATTTCTCAACATCTGAAAACCAAGGCGATCATGATGGACATAGACGCACGGGAAAAGATTGCGGCAATCAAAGAGATGGTTGATTACCTTGTCGCAAAAAAGCTCGTTAACGATGGAGAGGTTTTCCTGAACGCCTTGGCAAAGCGAGAGAATCTTGAATCAACAGGTATTGGTGATGGTATTGCCATCCCTCATGCGCGAACTGATGCCGTGAAGAGCCTTCTGCTTGCGTTTGCACGTTCTCAGGAAGGCGTGGATTTCTCAGCGATTGATGGCAAGCCATCTCACCTTATTTTCCTTATTACATCGCCGGAGGACAAGAAGTCTGAATACATCATGGCTCTGGCGAAGATCTCAAGACTCCTGCGCAGACAGCAGGTACGCAGCCAGCTGAAACATGCCAAAAACGCGCAGGAGGTTCTCGACATAATAAAACGCCACGAAGAGTGAAATACATCCTTCCACTTTTTGTTTCTTTTCTTCTCTTCGCAGACAAGTTGCTCATTCCAATGGACATTGCACAGACTGACCACTTGAAAGCATACGGTGTTGCGTACTTTGCACTCGAGAACGGTATCAATACCGAATGGTTGCTGAATTTCCGCGGTGGTTCATTCATGATGGACTACAACGTTGTGGTTGAAAAAAAGTGCGCTCTTGAAGGTGTACTTTGGGAAATCCTGCCGGCACCCGGGGTGCTTAACATATACCGGATCATCGAGGACAACAACATGGAGACGATATTCTTGGAAAAGGCACCAAAGATTGTTGTTTATATCCCTGAGAATTTTGAACCATGGGATGACGCCGTTACACTCGCGCTCGAGTATGCTGAGATCCCGTATGATCAAGTGTGGGATGATGATGTATTGAGTGGTACATTAGAGAACTATGACTGGCTCCACCTCCATCACGAAGATTTCACTGGTCAGTATGGCAAGTTCTATACGAGCTACCGCAATGCTGATTGGTACAAAGAAGAAGTGCGTATGAATCAGGAGATGGCCGCGCGACTTGGATTCTCCAAAGTTTCACACATGAAATTAGCTGTGGCAATTGCAGTAAAAGCGTATATTGCAAAGGGTGGATTCATCTTCTCTATGTGTTCGGCATGTGATACGTACGATATTGGTCTTGCCGCCTACAGCACAGATATCTGCGCTAAGATATACGATGGTGACCATTATGATGCTAACGCACGCAGTAAACTCGATTATACCCAGTGTCTTGCATTTGAGAATTTCGATGTTATACTTGACCCTACAGTATATGAACATTCCACCATAGACACACGGATAGAGTCCGCTGCACGCGGTCCGAAGACATACTTCTCACTTTTTGATTTCTCTGCCAAATTTGACCCGGTGCCCTGTATGCTTGTGCAGAATCATACGTCACTCGTGAAAGAGTTCTTAGGGCAGTGCTCCGGTTTTCGGAGGACAACAGTCAAAAATTCAGTAGTCATCCTGGCTGAAGTCAGCAGTTCCGAAACGGTTAAGTATATCCACGGTGATTATGAGAAGGGAACGTTTACCTATCTTGCTGGTCACGATCCGGAGGATTTTCAACACTTTGTCAATGATCCTCCAACTGACTTGCGAGAATACAAGAACTCGCCTGGCTACCGATTGATACTGAACAACATACTCTTCCCTGCCGCTAGAAAAAAGGAGTTGAAAACATAACTTCCTCCAAATTTCTTATCACTGAAGCAGAAGTAAGAGAAGAAACTGTCATTGAATTCGATGAGATACATGCGAGCGAGCTTGCACTCGTCGATGAACGTGTTGAGCGGTTCAAACACATCGATGCGCGTGTAAAACTAAATAGGTCGACGATCGGCATTGTCGCGGATTTCGCTGTCAATTTCAGCGTACAGTTCAACTGCTCTCGCTGTCTCGAGACGTATGATGGCACCTGCGCATCAGACGCGCACCTCGTATACGTACGTGGTAAAGATCCATACAATGATAAAGAGAATGTTATTCTGCAGCCTGATGATGTTGAAAGGGTTCACTACACTGGTTCGCAGCTTGACGTGGCAATCGGCATTCGCGAGGCGATTGTACTCGCCATCCCGATTGCACCTGTGTGCAAGGAAGATTGCAAAGGTCTCTGTCCTGTCTGCGGCAGGAGCAAGAATAAGTATACATGTGATTGTACTGCTGAACAGCCCGGTACCTTTACGCCGCAGCTCTCGAAAAAGCAGACACCACCGAAGAGGAAGCACCGCAACAAATGATTGTTATCGTGCTTCTCTCAATACTCTCCGTTGACAGCATATTGAACCAGCCGGACCTCGCAACTGCACAGTATGGGATCTGTGTTGCTGATCTCACGGACGACAGTATCGTCTATGCGCGTAATGCAAAACGGTTGTTTATTCCTGCTTCAAACATGAAGATTATCACGATTGCCACAGCCCTTAGGTTCCTCGATCCTGACTTCCGATTCAAGACCCTACTCGCCACAACAGGCACGATAAAGGCAGAAAAGCTGAACGGGGATGTCGTTATTGTTGGTAGGGGGGATCCAACACTGGCTTTGACTGACCTCGAGTCGTTTGCAGCAACACTCGTCAGGAAAAAGATAAGCACCATATCGGGTAATGTTGTTATCGTTGATAGTTACTTTCCGGATATTATTCTGACAGAGAATTCCTTTCGCTATGAGAGGTTGCCGGTCGGTTGGGAATGGCATTATCTTGATGCACGATATGCTGCAGAAGTATCGGCACTCTCCGTGAATAAGAATACGGTGAATGTACGAATGAAGGCAACGAAGCGTGGCGAGCGTGCTGATGTTTCACTTGAGCCTGCAACCGAGTATGTCACACTCGTCAGTGATATGATAACCAAAGCAGGTGAAGATAGCATAATCATCTACCGTCTTTGGGATAGGAACACCATCTATGTGATCGGTGGTATTGGGAATGGCCGCGAACGAAACATCGAAGTTGCTGTCAGAAATCCAGCGTTGTTTGCAGGGTACTACTTCAAGGAACAATTGGAAAATGCAGGTATAAAAGTACAAGGAGATGTCGTCAGCGTTTCTAATGCTGCACAGGCGGCACAACTCTCAGAGAGTAGCATGATAGTAGATTCAGCGATTTCTGCACCGCTGGGTGACATCCTTCATGAAATAAGTATTGAGAGTGATAATCTATACTCTGAAATGCTACTCAAGACACTTGGTGTTCAATACTACGAGGAGGGGAGCTTCATCGCTGGTGTACGTATGTTGAAACGCCTTCTCTACCTGACTGGTGTTGATACGAGTGGGGTATCACTCTGGGATGGTTCTGGCTTGTCGCGTCACAATCTTGTTTCACCATATGTTCTTGTGCTGGTCCTCCGCTACATGCACAATTCCGAATATCACAGCACCTTCTATGAATTACTGCCGCGTTCTGGTGAGGGTACGCTCGAGCGGAGATTCAAAGGGTTCACCGCTTCGATGCGTGCAAAAACAGGCACACTAGACGCGGTATCATGTTTGTCTGGGTACTTCACTATTGATGAGCGGGAATACTGTTTTTCAATGATGTTCAACAACTTCACATGTCCGCGGAAACGAATTGAGAGAATTCAGGAAAAGATACTAATGGCACTCGTGGAACGTTTGGAGTGAATGGTGAACGACGCTAATAGACGCGAATCTAACGCGAATAGGCGCAAACTATAAGTCAAAGGGCAAAAGACAAAAGGCAAAAGGATATGTGAATGGTAAATGGTGAATTGTGAGCGAAAAGATGGCTATCAGGACATCTGGTTATCAGGAAGTGGATATTAGAATAACAGGTATCAGGAAGGTCATTGCGAGGAGTCCTGCACCGCGGGACGACGCGGCAATCTCAATTGGCCATATGCCATGAGCTATTAGCCACTTCTACGAATACGATATACGAATCACCAATACGATGAATTTCTCCAGCTTCCGAACCCTTACCCAATTTCCATATGTCAGCAGGAGGCAGATATGCCGATAAAGAGCAGATACGATCGCAACGAGGGTCGGCTCATACCGAGAAAGAAGTATGGTAAGCCATTTCGCTTTGTCGGTATTGGCATAATCATCACGGCTGTGATAGTATACATTCTTTATCGTATACTTGTCAAATAAACACGCATAAGGAGTCTATATTAGGGAAACTTCCTCATTTGTTGCGTTTGGCGATAGGAGAAGTGATTCTGCTGTACATCAATCAGTTATTAATAGGATGGTAGCATATTCGTTTGATTCTATCATGCATGCTGGCGACCTAGTGAATGACGGCGACAAAACTGTGGATGCACGTATATACTACATGATCCTTGCTGTCGATGGTTCAATAGCGAGAAAGAAGGTAGTGAGGATTGTCAAGTAGAGCATCACTGATTTTTGACCTCCATTGTGATACACCACACAATATAAAGAGTAGACAATTCGGACATGTTATTCCTGAACACCTCTTTCGTGAGCATTACCGTGGTGCGATCTTCGCACACTTTGTGGAGCCGGGCAAACACTTTCCCTTTGTTGAGGCTGTGACTTTGATCATGTCAACTCTCGCATACATTCACGAAAAGAGGCGCATACATGTTATCCGCACTCATCAAGAAATCAGCAAGACAGAAACAAATATCCTTCTTGGTGTTGAGGGAGGTCATATCTTTGACAACACATTCAAGCAGCTTGAGACGTTTTACGACCTTGGTGTGCGTGTGTTCACAATAACATGGAACAATTCGAATGCATTGGCGCATGCAGCACTCGATAGCGACAAGAAGGGTCTTACAAGGAGGGGGAAGGATTTTGTGCGTGAACTGAACAACTACGATGTTGTTCTCGATTTGTCTCACGCCTCGACAAGAACGGCGCTCGATGTGTGTGAGATATCAGACAACCATGTTATCGCATCGCACTCATGTGTTAGAGCATTAAGGCCATCGTTCATGAGAAACATCTCGGATCGCGCGCTCAAGGCAATTGCCCAGAAAGACGGCGTCGTTGGTGTCAATTTCTCTGAATACCATCTCGGTGGTCACAGCGTTGCTGATCACATAGACTACATCAAGGATAATTTCGGCATTGGCGCAGCCGCGATCGGCAGCGATTTTGATGGCATTGACGATGCAGTGATTGCAAGCCCGCAGGGCATCAGTAAGTTTGAGAAAGAGCTCGGGGAGAGGGGATATACAAAAGCAGAGATAGAAAAGGTTTTTAGTGGTAATTTCTTGCGAATACTCAGAAAGACAGTAGGGAGTAAGCAGTAGACAGTAAATAAGCAAAGGTCGAAGAGTCCAAAAGTCACAGAGTCAAAGAGTGGATTGTGAATGGGGAATTGGGAAAAGTGAACGGTGAATCCTGTATCCCGTAACTGTCATTGCGAGGAGCGAACTTGTCTCGAGGGATCGAGAGAGCGACGAAGCAATCTCCTCTGAAATCTTGAGATTGCCACCCCATACGATCTACGATCCTACGGGGCAGGCGCCCCGATGAATCGGGACTCGCAATGACACAAGGGTTATCGCACCCCGTATCCCAATTCACCCAATGCCTGAACACACTTCTCCTCCCTTCGACTAACTCAGGGCAGGCTCGCTTACGCTCGCTCGAAGAATACAACTTATTACTGTTCGAGTAACCCAGCCTTTTGCCAAAAGGGCTGGGGCATCGAGAACTAATGACGTCGTAAGAACCAAGTTCCAAACAAACCCTATAACGCGAACCCGCGCAAATCTAACCCAGATAGGCCGAATGCCGTATTCGTCCATCGTAAGTCGTACTCGTCGAAGATCTCGAACAGAGTGAGAGGTTGAATACGAATACGAAATACGAGTCACCAATACGATTTTCTGCGCTCTCTGCGGAGTTTCTGCGTAATCTGTGTTTTGAGATTTCCTTGGGGTTTGGTGTTTGGGATTTGGGACTTCCCGAGGAGCAATGGCTCCTCGGGAAATGGAGGTGAGCGGATTCGAACCGCTGACCTGTGCGTTGCAAACGCACTGCTCTCCCAGCTGAGCTACACCCCCTTAAACGGCAGGGCTTAGGGCACAGGGTTTAGGGCTTAGTGAAAGAATTCCTTCACTATCCCCTCTCGTCTCTCAGCTATCCCCTGTTTCTTATCCCCCTTCCCCGACACTCACTGACGCGGTGCAAGGGGCTTACGCCGTGTTGGCCACGTCAGGTATTAGCTACTTCCTTCCGCTGAGCGCTAAGATACACGACGTATGCCAGATCGTCTAACGTTATTGAGCATGCATCTCGTCTCGAGACTCGATGTCGAGAGAGAAGCCCGTTTCGCTAATCGTCTGTCGTTGTTCGCATTCGTTAAGACACTGCAGATGCTAGATTCTAGATGCGAGACACTAGTCGATTTCTTGACTGACATCTAGCATCTGACATCTAGTATCTGTCTTGTATCAGAATTTTCCGAAGTTCAGCTCGATGCCGAAGCTTTTGAATATCGAGAGCGTGAATTCGTCGTCCTCAAACAACGTATCAGTATTCAGGTGAAAGTCAAACGCAAATTCCTTGATCCGTATCCTGAAACCAGGTTCTATGTGCCATACGAGTGCATCAAAGTCTTCGGTGATACGTTCATAG
>DAOVBK010000102.1 GCA_030670605.1 Candidatus Stahliibacteriota bacterium | reverse complement strand
GGACCTGGCAGCCATCGCAGTACATGTTCTCAGGTTTGAGCTTGAACCCATAATACTTTTTCCATGCATCACTCCCGCGCTGCCGCTGTTTCTTTGTTTTTACATTGTCTTTGTATGCAGCACAACTGCTGCACATGAAGCCACACTTTGCATATATTGTTTTGCTCATGGTTTCACCTCCGCCATTTTTGCTCAAATCTAATGTCGACGTCATTGCGAGCGAAACGTGGCAATCTCACTTTGTATTAATCGTATTGTCCTATAGTTCCATAGTCAGATATTTAGACGATACGACAATAGGGCAATCGGACGATCAGACTGATTAGGAATTAGAGCGAAGTCGAGAACTATCACATCATCCCCGGCTTCTGGTTTTTTGCTGAGCGTTCAACAACACGCTTTATCCGCTTCTCCCGAGTTTCTTTTTTCTTTGCATCCAAAATCCACAGTACATACATTTTTCTGTAGCTCGGTGCAAAATTATTGAAATTTGCCAGTGCCTTTTTGTTCTTTGCGAGCGCCTTTCTCAGATCCGGAGGAACTGCGTATTTCTTCTTCATCATAGCTGTGCGTGGTTTTTTCTTTCCTGCTTCCTTGAACAGCGCTAATCCTGCATTGGTCATTTTACCTTTTTCTATCATGTCCTGAGCACGTTTGATGTTCAGCTGTGACCACCTGCTCCTCAGTTTTCTCGGCGTGAACTTCTGAGCGTACTTTTCATTATCTAATCTCTGGACAGTACTGTCAATCCAGCCAAAGCACAAAGCTTCCTCCACTGCGTCACCATAGGGTATTCGTGGTTTACCAGTATGTTTTTTATAGTAGATCAGCCAGATTTGTTTCTTCTTCGTGTGATTTCGCTTTAACCACGCACGCCAGTCTTCTCTGTTTGTTGCGTAAAGCATTTCAGTGATTTTCATTACTCTGCACAGGGCAGATTCTCAGGATATTTCGCCATCCATTGTTTTGCTTCTTCACCAACATTTCTCAGGAACGGAGTTTCTGCATAGGATTTTGTGATGAGTTCATAATTTGCCTCGTACGAATAATCAACGAAATCGTCAGTAACGTCACCTTCACCCACAGTAATATCCAGGATTTTTGCTGGTTTGGTGCAGGAGTAATCGAACGTATCAAAATCGATATATCGTTGAGCAGGGTTAGATTTGGTACGGTAGTAGATGCGTTTATTACCGACATCATAAATGATGCGGAACATTGTTCGATCCACACTCACCTTCTCAAGTATTCCAAACGCATAGTCTATCGGAGTATCGCTTGTCTTTGTGGTCCAGTCCTTTACACCTTGTGCAGCCCAGACAAACCGTTTTAAAGAGTAGTCAGCACCATCAAATGCCTCGCTGCTTTCGTCACCGCCAAAGGTATTGTAGAGGCCTAAACAGTATGCATAGGTATTGTTGGTCAGCGCAGCAACCGGAAGCGCATCTTGCGTATGCACGACCATTTTGCCCTCAAGGAATTCAATTGTTGCTGCCTGACCAGTACGGTCGCATACAAGAAAATGGAGTGGCGTTGCGTTGCGGATTGCAATTCTGAGGGTTTTGTCGCTTGCAATTACCTCATCTACAGTGGCTGCGTTATCAAGCTGGTATTGAACCCACTGCAAGTCAGACACTGCCTTCCGGGCATCAGGATGCGGGTATTCTGTCTGTTCAAACCACATGACCTCAATGACCAACCCTGCTTCGTTCATTCCGCCGAGGGGCAGTTCCCGGCCATACTGATTGAAGGTAATACTGCCATACTGAGAAACCCACTGCGCTGGATTGTCCTCCGTAGCAGCAGTCTTGGCAACGCCTTTTTTATTCACCATAACAAGGCAGTGTTCAATCATCCAGTCATAATTCCTGCCAAAGACCCATTCACCGTTGTGCTGGAAGCAGAAGGTAGTGCATGTGTATGCGCTGACTGGTAGTAAGAACAGAAAGAGAACTATCAGGGAGACGTATGCTCTTAATTGTTTCATAACAGAACCTCCTTTGCATGCACTATACAAATAATCTGGAAAAAAAGTGTGAAATACATACATGATTGAAGATTGTAGTTATAAGAAATATATTGTCAATGTTTTACCCCTGGCACCTGCATTGGGTTGATTTCGCAGCACGTGTGGATATACTCTTTAAGGAGGTTGAGATGTCAAATACAATGAAGTATCAGAGAATGCTTGATGGTAATGTAAAACCAACCGAGAGGAAAATCGCTGCAACGTTAGGAATTCGTGCAACGAAACTCTGGGAAGAGTTAAGAACATTTCTCAAGATCAATTCTGACTACACCCCGGAGTTGACGTTCTACGGGCGTAAATATGGCTGGTGTTATCGATACCGCAGAAAGGGCAAGACCTTATGCGTGCTGTTCCCGGAATTAAGGGCATTCAGCGTACTCGTGGTTTTTGGCAAGAAAGAGATCGCGCAGTTCAACGAAGAGAAGTCTTCATTCAATAAAGATACGCAGAGTGTATTCAAGAATGCATACCAATACCATGATGGTAAGTGGCTGTACAAGAGAGTGCTGAATAAAAGTGATCTAAAAGATGTTGAGTCTTTACTCAGAATCAAGAAGCCGTCGAAGACCTGACAGCCTGCCGGTCCAGCATTCTATAAAAAGAGACAAAGAAGCAGACCATCGCGCAAAAATTCAGGATAAGTATACTATAGAGCACAATACTGATTGCTCTAGGGATATCAGCCAGAGGTGTCACACTGCGCGCAAAGAGATAGTGTAGCATGAAGAACGTCTGCATCAGCGTGATAGCAAGAGAACCTAGTGCAGCAAACATCGTTGCACTTCTGAGCTGCGTATTGTTACTGCCAGTCAGTTCTCTGTAGAACACGTAAAAGAAAACAAGTGTAAATAGCGAGCTGACCCACGGGAAGAAGCGGTCCAGGAAGTGATAGCTGTAGACAAAGCTGGTCAGCACGTAGACGCTGAATACACGCAAGAGCGTTTTTATGTGAAGTAACAGCATTCCGCATCTTCCGAGAATGGACAACAGGGTTGCACCGGCAAGTCTTGCCTGGGTTTTCTGAACGCAGTGGCTATAAAAGACGATGAAAAATAGCAATATCGCGAGTGACGCAATCAAGGATGTTACGGTAATAACCTGAACTATGGTAAGGTTTCTGAACAAAGCTGGTATGATTGTGCTAATGATTCGCATGATAAAGATGTAGGACACGCCAATCAGCGCTGCAATAGTCGCGAACTTCAGTTTTTGGCTTGCCGCGTAGTCCGTAGTTATCTCCTTTACTTTGTTACTATCTGTACAATATCTTTCGGTAACTGTACTGCAAATCGGCAGCTTGGAGCACCAGTCAATAACGATTCAAGGACTTCAACCTCGACTGGCTGGCCGAGCACTATTTCCCAGTATGCTTTATAGTATCCAGCACTGCAGTTACAGAACACGTGAGATATCGGCTTGATTGATTCACGAAACGCTTCTTTTACCCATGGACAATGGCAATAGAAATAACGTTTCTTCTGCTCGTTTGTTTCCTGCAAGTACTCCTTTGCCATGTGCGGAATTTTCTTGATGATGATTATATCTCCCTCGCGCACACCGGTTTCAATATGGGGATCGTTTCTGACATATTCTAATACTTCTCTGGTAATTTCTTGGGTGAAAAAGAGCGCTTTTTCTTTGTAGTGCTTTTCGAGTTCACCAATAAAATCTCTGCGTTTGTCTTCAAGAAATGCATCTATGTTCTTCGATTTGAGATACTTTTCTCGGTCTGGTCGCCTCCATTCTTCATACCGGTCTCTGAGTCCTTTGTTCAGGAATTGCGCGCACTGTGCGGTGCCGACCTTTTCTTCAAATTCTTGCACGACTTTTTTCATGTACGCCGGCTTTTTCTTGGGATGCAAGCCTAATGGGGGAAGGTCGATTCCTTTGAAAATCTTATCTCTCAAATCTTCACCAAACTCGTTGATTAGTCGTTGCGAGAAATTCTCGATCACCTCGCTGCCATCCAGAACCTCCATTGCTGCGATAATGAGGTCGTTTTTCTTCTTGAAATACCCATATCGCAAAATACCAAGGTAGTTATCAGGTGTATTTGTGCGGGTACTGATAAGATGTGCTGAGTATTCGTAGAAATCATCGTATGAAACAGAGTCAATATCCTTCTTGGATTTCTGCAGAAAATGATTGAAGTCTTGTATGTTCCTGATCGATGCATTGATGACGCTCTTTTCGAATTTCTGTTCTTCGGCGAATTTTATGAATCCGTCAGTGTCCATACATCTGCTCAAAAGGTGTGTCTAGAATTTTCTAACTAAAGAGTTTTTTGTATCCAAACGGAATAACGACAACGGGTATTTTCATTTCTTCCAACAGGCATGTGCATACCCACTCTGCCGCATCTTTATCAGGCGTTGGCCCCAATGACCACGAAATCAACGCCTTGTTCCTGAGCAGTTTCAGCAATACTGGAAACCACGCCGCCTTTCTTGAGAAGGCTCGTGACATTGACACCTTCGGCTACACCCGCATCTTCGAATATTCTCAGTGTTTGCTCTCCCTTTTTCTGGTCATCTTCGCGCATGATATGCAATGCGATAACATCTGCGCCGAGCATTTTCGCAAAATTCATCACATATTCTGCTTTGTCTTCTGCAGGTTTTGGTCCTGCTATCGGAACGAGTATTTTCATGTTAACTCCTTTATGTATATGCCTACATCGTCTTGCATCACATACCTCCATCTTACATAGACAATTCTACCAATAGAGAGGCATTTGTCAAATGGAAAGTTTGCTTTAAACGCTGAGAACGCTGAAGTCTCGCAGAGAACGCAGAGAGTTAAGGAGACGGGGAGACACGGAGACATGGTGACAGGGGAGACAAGGAGACAAGGTGACCGGGCGAGAAGTGACAAGGATACAGAATGCGGAGGCACCGAGGAACTTCTCGATGCGCTTCGCTTACTCGAAGAATAGCGATAGCGATTAGTTACTGTTAGAGCGAAGTCTCGCGCTAGTATCAAGTATGCCGAGATGAGCTTTGTCGAGAGGCGAAGTCGAGAACCCCCATGCAATCTCTTATTTCTTGATTTTTACCTGTTCGGCACTATAGTTTTGTAGAAAGCTATGAAGACAAGATTCCGGAAATATGAACCAACCCATGATTTCCTACATGTTCGCAACATGCTCGTAGATACGTACCAGGCTTTTGAGAAACCTGTGAACTGGCGACTCGAACGGTGGAACTATGCACGCTATTTTGCCGCGCCCTTCCTTGGTGCCTACGGATTGGGGAATGAACCGGTAACTGCTCTGGAGAATGCTAACGAACACAGCACAAAGGCGATTCGATTCTGGGAAGAATCCATTGGTATCTGGGAGAAAGAAGCGAATGAAATCGTTGGCGTCGTGTGCCCGGATGAACATGTGCCCTGGCACCCTGTGTTTGGACAGGTTCATATTCAACGACATCCCGATTACACAGTCCTGCTGGGTGATATGCTGGATTATGCGGAAAGGAATTTTGCTAATAGTGGTATGTTCCGCACCAGGGTTTTTGAACACGATCACGATTTGCTAAAAATCGTGAAGCAGCGCGGCTATGAGAAAGGCGTTGAGTACCCAGAGCATTATTCAGAATACGTCATCTATGAATTGCCTGAGTCCTTTCTCTCGGACAGGTTTGTTTTTCAATCAATGGCAGATGATAATAATATAGAAAAACGGAGAAAGATTTTTGGTCTGGCATTCCATCATAAGGAACCGTCAGAATGGCCAACTGCCTTCTCTTACGAAGAACTGCAAAAAGCACCGGATTACCGGAAAGACTTGGACCTCTATATTGTTGGCCCGGATGGTGAGTATGTTGCGTGCTGTATTGTCTGGTTTGACGAGAAAAACAAGATTGCTGCGCTCGAACCGGTCGGTTCAATTGTTCTAGGAATGGGTAGAGAGATTGTGATGGAGGGTATCCGGCGTGCCGCAGCGCTTGGCGCGAAAAGCGTCTGGGTCGGCTCAGGTCAGCGGTCCTATATGGCTATTGGATTCAAGAAAAAATACGTCAGCTACCGCTGG
>DAOVBK010000152.1 GCA_030670605.1 Candidatus Stahliibacteriota bacterium | reverse complement strand
CTACATAGATGTGAGAACCGCAGGCAAAGGATATGAAGAGTTCTACAATCGCGTCACTGACGAAGGTACGACCTACATACGCGGTAAAGTCTCGAAGGTATATCAGGATAACGGCAAGATAATCGTGCTCGGTGCAGATACGTTATCTGGCAAGCAAGTAGAGGTCGAAGCTGATATGGTTGTGCTCGCTCTCGGCATGATTCCGACACATGATAGCGAGGAGCTGGTCCGGCGACTCAAGATCCAATGTGATGCGAACGAATTCCTTACCGAAGCGCATCCAAAACTGAGACCGGTCGAGAGCAATACATCAGGGATTTTTCTGGCCGGTGCTGCACAAGGCCCAAAAGACATCCCAGAGGTAGTGGCACAAGCGTCGGGCGCAGCGAGCAAAGCAATTGGTATCCTTGCACAGGACAAGGTCAAGTTTGAACCGACCATTGCTGGAGTAGATGAAGACCTTTGCTCTGGTTGCGGCATATGTGTCGGTGTTTGTCCATACAATGCCCGAGAACTTGATAGAGAAGAGAATGTTGTTAAGGTCATTGAGGCGCTTTGTCAGGGTTGCGGTTCATGCAGTGCTGCGTGCCCGTCTGGCGCAGCACAACAGCGGAATTTTGTAGACCACCAGATAGAAGAAATGGTTACGTCGGTATTGGAGGAAAAATGAGCAAGGGAAATTTCGAACCGAAGATCATTGGATTTTTCTGCAAGTGGTGTACGTCAGCAGCAGCAGACCTTGCCGGAACGTCACGTAAGAAATATCCCGCAAATGTCGTTCCCATTAGGTTGTTCTGTTCGTCTCGTGTCGACCCGCAACACATACTCCATGCCTTCCAGAACGGCGCAGACGGTGTGTTAATTGGCGGCTGCCATTTCGGTGATTGTCATTACCAGAACGGCAACTACAAAACCGCACGTCGGATTGCTTTTCTCAACATCTTACTTGAGGAAATGGGTATTAACGCACGTAGATTACGGCTCGAGTGGATTTCCGCAGCTGAGGGCGAGAAATTTACCAAGGTTATCAAAGAATTCACAGATGAAATCAGAGCTCTTGGGTCTCTGAAGGGGAATAACAAATGAAAAGCTATGAGGCGATGTTCATATTTAACCCGACACTTGAAGAAGAAAAACTCGAAAAAGAAATCAAGAGTGTGGAAAGGACGATTAAGACACACGGCAAGGGTGAAGTGAAACATAGTAACTTAGGTAAGAAAGTACTTGCCTATTCGATAAAAAAATATAGTGAGGGTGTATATATTAACTATACATTCACTGCACAACCTGTCGCTATTGTGAAAATCAAGGAAGCACTGAAACACAAAGAGAGCATCTTGAGGTTTATGATGCTCGTGGGAGGGAAGTAGATATGAGTCAGCTGCGGCTTGGGTATCTTAATGCCGTGTATTTGATTGGTCGATTGGTGGCGGATCCAGAGCTCCGTTACACACAGAAAGGCGCACCGGTCTGCGACTTTCGTATTGCCTGTTCTCGACGCTATAAAAACCGTGAGACTGGTGAGTGGCAGGAGGAAACGCTATTCATTAATATCGTTGCATGGCGCCGACAGGCTGAAACAGCTAATGATTACTTGAAGAAAGGAAGTGCTGTGCTCATTGAAGGAAGCATCCGTTCACGTCAGTGGGAAACAAACGAAGGAGCGAAACGTTCAGTTGTTGAAGTGGTTGCGCGTCGTATTCAATTCCTCGACCAGATACAGAAGGGTGAGGGAACGCAAGAAGAGGACGTCAGCGGCGATAGTAAAGAGAATGTATCGAAAGATGAAGAGGAGATAGAGACTCCTTTTTAGAACGTCGCAGACAAGGAGAACTAAGGAAGTAATATGAAAAAAAGAAGGCGATGCCGTTTTTGTAAGAACAAAGTCGATGACATTGATTATAAGGATACATCATTGCTCAAAGGGTTCATCAATGAGCGAGGCAAGATACTTGGTTCACGCATTACTAAGCTCTGTTCACTCCATCAGAGACGGCTCACGCAAGCGATAAAACGAGCGCGTGAGATTGCACTTCTGCCGTACGAGACGAAATGAAGATCATTCTATTGAAATCGGTAGAAGGCGTCGGAAAGGCTTTTGATATTGTGACGGTTAAGGACGGGTACGCTCGCAACTATCTTTTTCCGCGTAATATGGCAATTGCGGCAACAAAAGCAAACATCCGTGGATTTGAGAAGAGCAAGAAGCGGTTTTCGAAGAAAATCGAGCAGATACGTAAAATGAGCATGGGGCTCACAGAGCAGATCAACATCACGAGCATCAAGACAACGATCAAAACGGGAATAGATGGAAAATCATTCGGGAGTATTACCTCGCATGACCTTGTGGAGCTTTTGAAAACCGAGGGTATCGAAATTGACAAGAAGAATATTGTTCTTGAGGAGCCGATCAAGCATCCCGGTGTGTATGATATCAAAGTTCACCTTGGTGAAAAGCTTGATGCAGTATTCAAACTGGCTGTGTTAGAGGAAGGTACGTAGATTTTAGAAGTATTCGTTAACGCAATCATCGAAGATCAGAAAAACTACTCCTATGTTGTACTTCTCAAGGAGAAGTACGGTGACCGCACATTGCCTATTTGGATCGGCGAGAATGAGGCATTCGCCATTGCCATGTCGCTTGAGGGCAAGAAGCCGCCGAGACCACTGACGCATGATCTTCTTAAACTTATCATTGATGCGTTCCAAGCCAAAGTACTTAAGATCGAGGTTGTTGAGTTGAAGTACGTTGGTGGAAATGGCACCTACTATGCAAAAATCTATGTTCAGTCTGATGGTAAGGTCCTCGCAATTGACGCACGTCCATCAGATTCAATTGCGCTCGCACTGCGTATGAATTCTACGATTTTTGTCGAGAACAAAGTAATGTCTGAGAGTAGCATAATACTTCAGGGAGATACAAGTATCGAAGAGATGAAACGCCGGCTGCGCAATACAAAACCAGAACAATTCGGCGATTTTAAGCTCGACAAGTAGTCTGCCCAAAACACAGTGTAGAAATCACACTGCATGAAAAAACACATCATTGACATCGGCACTATCTCGCAAACAGAATCAAGAATGATTGGGGAGATATTGGAAATGAAGAAGCGGGAAGTGAACAAGGTAATGGTACCAACGAATGAAATTGTTGCGCTTTCGTACAAACAAACACTGCAGGATACTATTTTGTGTTTTCAGCAATACTACTACTCCCGTTACCCCGTTTACTTCAGCAACCTTGATCAGATTGTTGGTGTGCTTTACATTAAGGATATTCTGGCATTCTGGCATGAATATAAGGACTATCCGGTTGTCGAATTTGTGCGTTTTCCTCATTTTGTCTATGAAGACCGTTCTGCACTTGATGTTTTCCTGGAACTCCAGCGGCTGCGGCTTTCACTTGGTATTGTTATTGATGAGTTTGGCGGTGTTTCCGGCGTTATCACAACCGAAGACCTCATCGAAGAGATTGTTGGTGATATTGAAGATGAATTTGATAAGAGAAAGAAGTCGTTCATTGAGAAGGTCTCTACAAACGAATACATTGTGAACACGCGTATGGAGCTTGATGATTTCGCAGAGCATTTCAAAATCAGTATTGATGAGGATGATATTTCAACCGTCGGTGGTCTTGTCATCAAGGCTGCCGACCGTATACCGCGAAAAGGGGAAGAAATAACCTACAAGAATCTCACGTTCAAAATTCTGGAAGCAACCAAGCGCAGGATAACTCGAGTACGAGTCACAAAGAAATAGATTCCAAGCCCCGTTAGAGAACAATCAAATAGAAATATCCCACTGTAGTATGATGAGTCGTGACGTGCTTGACTCACCATATTTGGGAACGGCTGTCTCTAACGGGGCAAGAACCAAGACCAAAGAGCCAAGATGAAAATTGGTTGATGGGTTAGGGGAAGGATGCTGGATACAACATAAAAGATGGGTTAGGGGAAGGATGCTGGAGATTCACCGTACTGGTGACTTGCATCTCGTATTCGTTTATGATTACGACTAACGCTATACGAGTACGATGTCCAGCTTCCTCATCCTGATCCGTTGACCTCACGCCATTTCCCTTGTCCTTGGTTCTTGGTACTTGGTTCTTGACTCTTGATATGTCCTTGGGATTTACTGAGCATAGCGAAGCCCTACGTATGCAAAGCATCGTAAATAATGCGTGCGAACTTTTTGCCGATACCACCAACTTTAGCGATATCTTCTTCTGATGTTTTTCTTATCGCATCAACACTGCCAAAATATTTCAGGAGCAGTAGCTTTCTTTTTTTCCCTATGCCGTTTATACCATCAAGCATTGATTCTGTTAGTTGTTTGCCTCGTACTGTCCTATGGTACTTGATCGCGAAACGATGTGCTTCGTTACGCACGCGCCGGAGGAGGATGATTCCTGATGAAGACGCGGGTATTGAAGCAATATTGCCATGCGGGTCATATAGTTCTTCATGTTTTTTGGCAAGTGCGAAAATGGGAAGGCTGGCATTCACTTCACGAATAGCCTTCACCGCTGAACTCAATTGTCCCTTTCCGCCGTCGATCAACATAAGGTCAGGTACTTTCTTCTTTTTTCTCAGATCATTGAGTCGACGCGAAACAATCTCTTTGATCATGGCAAAATCATTTTGCCCTGTGACGCGCTTGATGCGATACCTTCGATAGCGCTGTTTGTACGGCGAACCATCACGAAATGCAACTGATGAAC
>DAOVBK010000019.1 GCA_030670605.1 Candidatus Stahliibacteriota bacterium | reverse complement strand
GTGGTTTTCTATGTTTGGCGCGAACTCGGGTTTTGATTCGATTGAGGATTGTTTTGGGGACCTCAAAGACGCGTTCTTTGCGGTTGAGACCGGACTTTCCTCTGACCCATCAATGAACTGGCGGCTGTCCGTGCTTGATAAGTACACGCTTGTTTCAAATTCTGACGCGCATTCACCATCACGGCTCGGGCGTGAAGCAAATGTTTTCAAGCATGATGTGAATTACTTTCAGTTGCGCGATATACTCAAGAACAAAAACCGTGAGGAATTCCTGTATACCATTGAATTCTATCCACAGGAGGGTAAGTATCACTTTGACGGGCACCGCAAATGTGGTGTGCGTCTCTCACCCAAAGAAGCACGGTTCAATAACAACATCTGTCCGGTGTGCTCAAAGGGTCTTACGATTGGTGTATTACACCGTATTGAGGCGCTCGCAGACCGTGATGAAGGCGCCACACCAGACAATGCAATTCCCTACAAAAAACTCATACCGCTGGAGGAAATCATTGCTGAGGCAATGGGCTGCGGACGCGATACAGTCGGTGTAAAAAACGAATACCGCAGACTGTGCAGCACCTTTGGTAGCGAGTTTGAGATTCTTCTTAACACGCCAATTGACGAGCTCAAAGAGAGTGCTCAAGAAAAAATCGCCATTGCGGTTGACCGTGTGCGACGGGGCGATGTGATTATCAATCCTGGCTATGATGGAGAATTTGGTGAAGTCAGGATTTTCGAAAAAGAAAAACCACGAGAATCGCAACTCGGATTATTCTGATTCGTCCTATTGTCGGATGGTCGGATCGTCTGATAGTCACAAATACGACTATGAGACAATAGGACTATAGGACAATCAGACTGATGCATAAGTCCCATCGTCAGATGGTCGGATCGTCCGATAGTCACAAATACGACTATAAGACCATAGGACTATAGGACAATCAGACTAATGAATCCGCCCTCTTGACGAAACATAATTCTCGACTATAGTTGTACTGGCGAGTGGATTCAAGGGAAGCGCTGTGAAAATCAGCCGCGGTCGCCGCCACTGTAATTCCAAAAAATATCTTCACCGCTGGATGCCACTGTTCTGTTCAGGACGGGAAGGCTGGTGAAGTCAGGATAAGCCAGGAGACCTATCCGCTAGTGCCACATAGTGAAGTTCCTTCGGACGAAAGGAGGTAGGTATGATTCCGTTGGCTTTTTTCATGTTGAGCATCGTGCCACTGTACGAAATGGAGGAAATCGTTGTTACGGCAACGCGCTATCCCTCGGCACTCAAGGATATTGCGCACGCAACGACGGTTATTGAAAAAGAAGAAATCGAGCAGCTGCCTGTATTGACAATAGGCGACATCCTTGAGATGAAGGCAGGCATCGATATGAAGAACTACGGTAATGCGAACTCGGTGACAAGTGCATACGTGCGCGGTATTCCGTCAAATGCGACGCTCGTTCTCATCAATGGACATCCGGTGAACACAATCACCACTGGCACCGCAGACATGAGTATGATAAACATTCATGAGATTGAGCGCATAGAAATTATCAAGGGACCGGTCTCGAGTTTCTATGGTGCGAATGGTCTTGGCGGTGTCATCAATATCATTACGACCAGGAATGTCGTAAAACCTGAGGCAGCATTGAGCATGACCGCTTCGACTGAAGACCATGAGAAACCACTGCAGACAAAAGAGCTGTTCGGTCGTGCCGGGGCACCCTTTGGGAATACGCAGTGTGCTGTCAGTGGTGCATACACCACGTCTGATGGCGAGCGGAGCAACAGTGACGGTGAGCTGTATCATGTCCAGGCGGATGTGAACCATGATTTTAGAACGGCAGCGTTACGAGCATTGATCACGTACGATAACAAAGAGTACGGTGTTCCAGGACCACTTCCACTCGTTGACAGTACGCATGCAGTCCCTCAATTCGGGGATAGCACGGCAACGTCGTTGTTTGACCGAGAACATGATAAGATGCTTTTCGGCACCATTGCGTTTGACTGGTCGGCATCGCGCAATCTCCGGCTGCACACGAAGCTCTTTGGCAACCGTCAATCGCGTCTTTTCCATACGGTATATGCCGGCTGGCTGGCAGATACGATTATTGGAGATTATGATTATCTCACCCATTCTTTTGGTTTATCATCAGTCGCTGCGCTGACATTCAACAATGATGAGATCGCGCTGGGATTTGACGTGCAGTATGACACATTGAGAACAACACAGGAATCGACACAGCATGATACGTCGTGGAATGCTTCGTCTTCAATCATCGGCGCATGGATGGAAATGAAAAAGCACGTTGGTAGCATTATGGTGATTCCCCGTGTGCGATTTGACCAGAACTCTGACTATGGGAGTTTTGTTTCACCTGGATTCGGTGTTGTGAGTAGTGTTGCACCAGACATCTGGGTGAAGATTTCTTTGGAACGGGCGTTCAGGGCACCGACATTCAATGACCTATACTGGCCTTTCAGTGGGAATCCTGAACTCACGCCAGAACAGGGCTGGGCATTTGAGGTACGTTGTGAAGCGTCACCGCTTTACCGGTTATTCAGCGCGCTGTCCTTTTTCATGCGGGATGTACGGGATAGAATTGTCTGGTTACCGACTGACAACGGTCTGTGGCAACCTCAGAATGCAAATCGTCTTGCTATACGTGGTATTGACCTCGAGATTCGAAGCCAGATCAATGACGTGATAGGTTTGTCCCTTGAGGGAACATATGTTCACGCACGGCAGAAGAATAGTGAAATTGTGTACGATTTCTATGATTGGGTTGTTGATACGAGCAAGACAATCATTGAAGAAATCGAGCGAGACGCCGCATTTACACCGCGCTTCCGGGTTTCGGCTGGACTCAATGCCAACACCTGGCATGATTTTGTGTTTGCCCTTAACGGTTTGTTCGTTTCGCAACAATCCAATTACTACCCTGACTACAGTGAGTATCCTTCTGTATCGATGCATGAAAAAGTACTCGATGAATACATTGTCGTCAACATGAGTGCGCGAAAAAGCTTGTTTGAATTTCTTATGCTCGATTTCGGCATACGGAACCTTTTCGATGTTCAGTATGCGACACAGTTCGGATTCACCATTGATGACCGTGATTATCCAATGCCCGGGCGCCTCGCGTACGCACATCTTCGATGGCGATTGTAGGAGCATCGACAGTTTTTTTGAGAGTATTGATATGAATCTTCGTCAACAGGGAGATTCTCTCTGTGCTTTGTTGCCTTGACACTTAAGAATCCAGCGCATATAATGACCTGTTGGGGTGGCTGGATAGTCGCTCTATGTGAGAGGAAAGTCCGGGCTTCACAGGGCAGGATGCTCCCTAACAGAGAGGTCTGATTGGAGAGGTCGGACGGAAAGTGCCACAGAAAACATACCGTCCCGCCCCTCTATGAGGGGCGGGATAAGGGTGAAAAGGCGAGGTAAGAGCTCACCGCCCTGGTGGTGACATCAGGGGCACGGCAAACCCCATCCGAAGCAAAACCAAGCAGTCCTGTTTGAAGCGGCCCGCTTCGATCTTTCACGTTCGTGAAAGACGCAGGATGGGTAGGTTGCGCAGAGCCCGGTAGTAATATCGGGACAAGACAAATGACTGTCTAAAACAGAACCCGGCTTACGGGCCACCCCAACTTTTTTTCATGAACGTCCTCATGAAATGTGTCATTTCTGACAGGAGAGACAGTGACGGAATGGCTGGCAAAGCATGTACGAGCCACAACGGCTCCGCTTGAGATCAGAGATAAGAAAATCCCTGATGTTATTGTGCAAATACTCCAGAACAGAGGGTATTCATCAGCACAAGACATAGAGAAATACTTTGCGCCGTCACTCTCTGATTTGCACGATCCGTTTTTGTTCAATGATATGGAAAAGGCGGTTGATCGAATCATCGCCGCGCTACATAACAAGGAACGGATTCTTGTACACGGCGATTATGATACTGATGGCATAACCGGCACTGCCCTCATTGTCAGCAGTTTGAGAAAACTCGGAATGGACGTTGATTACTACATACCACACCGACTAAAAGAGGGGTATGGATTATCGCTGAGTGGTATCAACCGTGCAATCAAGCAGCGGTGTCAGGTGATCATCACCGTGGACTGCGGCATCACTGCGGTGCACGAGATTGAACATGCGTATGAACATGACATTGATGTTATTGTATGCGATCACCACAAACCAGAAACACAGTTACCGCGAGCATGCGCACTCATTGACGCTAAGATTCCCGGGTGTACATATCCATTCAAAGAGTTGGCTGGTGTTGGCGTCAGCTTTAAGTTACTCCACGCACTTTACACAAAGCTGAACCGCCCTCGTGCAGAGATCCATACAGACCTTGACCTCGTCGCGCTTGGCACGGTTGTCGATATTGTACCGCTCATTGATGAGAACAGGACTATGGTAAAGTACGGCATGAACGAGCTCTTTAAAAGTAAAAAAGCCGGCTTTCAGGCGCTCCTCGATGAAACTGGCTTGAAAAAGGGGATAACCTCGTATCATCTTGGGTTCATCATCGGACCGCGAGTGAATGCATGCGGCAGACTCCATGATGCGCAAGAAGCCCTTGAAATGTTTCTTGTCGATGACAAAAAGGTTGCACGTGAACATGCGCGCAATCTTTCCCGGCACAACGCACAACGTCAGGCAATCGAGGCGAAGATGTATGATGAGGCACGGATGCTCATTGAACAGGAAAAACTGCACAAGGACAGGGTTATTGTTGTTGGAAGAGAAGAATGGCATCCTGGTGTGGTTGGCATTGTCGCATCAAAGATCAGCAATGATTACTACAGACCAGCCGTGCTGTTAGCGCTCGGGCGTGATATGGCGCGTGGTTCTGCACGGTCAATTTCCGGCTTTGATATTACCAATGCCCTGAGTGCATGTCATGAGGTGCTTGCTACATTCGGCGGACATGCTCAGGCAGCAGGTCTCGAGCTCGAGCCGAAACACATAACTGAGCTGCGAAGGCGTCTCAACCACTACGCACAAAAATGTGATGATGAGATATTCACAGAGAAAAAGATGTATGACTTGAAGCTCAACCTTGATGAGATAAGTGAAGAGATTATACATTTCCTGAAGTACTTTGAACCGACCGGTTTTGCGAACCCGCAACCTGTCTTTCTCGGTGAAAACTGTGAAGTGGTCGGCGTGCCACGGGTTGTCGGCAGTAATCATTTGAAGTGTGCCTTGAGACAGAGTGGGGTCGCGTACCAGGCGATCGCCTTTGGAAGAGCAGACGATATCCTCAACATCGAAGTTGGGAAAACGAGAGTGGATTGTTTGTACTCAATATCAGAGGACTCATTCTTTGGCAAGAAGAAGGTTGTTCTGAAAATTAAAGAAATGAGACGAACACATGCAGAATAGTGACGAAACCGCTTCCCATAGTACAAATTGGCGCCTGATTGCGCAGTCCGGGGTTCGCTATTTTGAGTGGTACGAAAAAGGTGTACGCATGTTCTATTCAATCAGGGGGAGCGAGCAGGACTTTCTCGAGAGATTTGAGCCGAGATTCCTGAAGCAGGTTCATTCTGATGTTATTGTTAACGCCGATGATCTCAGTGTTGTGACCGGTGATGGTCTTGTTTCGCATGCTGTGGAACGCATGCTTGGCATTAAGGTCGCTGATTGTCTACCTGTTTATTTGTACAATGAAACGAAAATTTGTATTATTCACTGTGGATGGCGCGGCATTATCAAGGGTATTGTTAAGAACGCTGCGGAGATTATGGGTGATTACCAGTATGTTCTCGGTGCATCGATTGGCGCGTGTTGTTACGAAATCAAGGAGGATGTTGCAGAACCTTTCAAACAATCGTATGACCATGCCCTTGTCGCGCGAGATGGTAAGGTATTCCTTGATCTCAAGAGAGCAGTGATTGAGGATTTGGGACATGAGCGCATGCGTGGGTTGCTCGACTACTGTACGAAATGTGAATCGCGGTTTTTCTATTCACACCGCAGAGGCGATAACAAAATGAGGAATCTCGCAACACTCGTGCGGGAGGCTCATACATGAAGTACTTCTTCATGCTTTTGATTGTTACGGGAATACTGTGTGCGCGCCAGTGGAGCGTTCTTGTTTATATGGCGGCAGATAATGACCTGGCGAATTTTGCTGATTTAGACCTTGCGGAAATGCAGGAAATCGGTTCGGGTGATGATGTTGCAATTGTCGTGCAGGTTGATAAACCAAGCATTGGAGCACGCCGACTATTGATACTGCAGGATGATGTTGTGGAACTTGAGAACCTCGGTGTTATTGATATGTGTGATTGGCAGACGCTCGCACAATTCCTTGAGTGGGGTATACGCTACTATCCTGCCGACAAATACTGTGTTGTTCTCTGGGACCATGGAAGCGGGTGGACAAAAGCGCCGAAAAAATCATTTGGTGAGGATTGGTCGAGCGGCAATGTGCTGAGTGTTTCTGAGGGTGAACTGAAGCGGGCAGTGCGTGCCGCGTACAACCGCACCGGAGAAAAAGTAGATCTTTTTTGCTTTGATGCATGTCTCATGGGACTTGTTGAGGTCGTCTATGACATCAAAGATTACATTCGGACATTTGTTGGACCGCAAATCATCTGCCCGCTTGAAGGATTCCGGTATGATGAAATCTTAGCTGAAATCGCTGCAGACCCAGGCATAGGTCGCAATGACTGCGCGACCGTCATAGTCCAAACCACAGTCGATAACTATGTTGACGTGCAGCCGGTTGTGTACGGCGCCGCTGATGTAACCTATCTTGACCAGATGAAGCAGTCCCTCGATGAGTTCATTGTTTCTTTCATGCCGGATGCAGATAGACAGGTGCTTGCCGACATACGGGAATCAGTGCAGACAATACCAACATTCGGAACAATACCAAGTCTAACCAATGAACACATTGATTGTGGTGATTTCATCAATCGTGTGTACGAGCGTGAAGCGAGTACGCAAACCCAGCGCCTCGTGACTGCGTACGATAGACTCATTATTGCTTCAGCGTACTGGGGAGATGATTTTACACATACAACCGGACTAACGGTTTATTTCCCCTATGATTACCCTGATTTCAAACAATTGATTGACAACTATGTTGGACTTACCTGGGCACAAGAAACACAGTGGCTTCCGTTCTTGAACTGGTACTATGATGCCGATGATATCCGACCGACTGATATTGTGCTAACCAGTAGTGACGTTGGTGCGGATAATGACTTCCGGCTAACATGGAATGCATCGTATGACTTTGCACCAGTTACCTATCACATCGTAGAGATAATGGCAACGGGCTCTAATTTCTATGCTTCATGTGAAGATTCAGCCCAATGGCATGTTAGCGGATTTTCTCTTTCTTCTACAAATGTGTATTCAGGTAATTATTCGTTTTTTTCTGGCAATGCGAGCAATCTTGATAACTATATAGAAACACGAAACCCGATTTCGATTGAAGACCTCGGTCTTTTGAGCATATTTCTTTACTACAATACTGAGGATATGGCAGATTCGCTCATTATTGATTATGGTTCGTTTACTGATGTTCATTACGGATTTTCAGACGGCTGGCAGGAGCGACGTGTTATCCTGCCAGCGGGTAACTACAATCTAAAGATTTCCTACCGCACGAATAGTACCACAAATAGAGGGGGCTGCTACATTGATGATATCAATGTGACCGATCTTATTGAAGGAAGGTACATACGTCAAAATCTGAGTGACACGACATTGTACATCTACAACAAGCTGCTCGGCAATTCATTATATGGCTACGCCGTGTACCCTCAGGATAGCTATGGAAATACTGGTGATGTTAGTAACATATCAGCTGTCATAATCCCGACCTATGCAGTACCCTATTCTCTGCCTAATCCATTTGAGACATCTTGTGATATCGTTATTGACGTACCTGGTGATATAGAACCCATGGTCGAAGTTTATGCACTTTCTGGGAGGCTGGTCAGGCAATTCAATGTTCAGGAAATACAGGATAACAGAGTGCGTTGGGACGGCAAAGACACAAAGGGCAGAGAAGTCGGTTCAGGACTATACTATGTCGTGGTGAGGGATGCGAATGGTTCATTCAAGAGAACCGGTAAGATAGCGAGACAGCGATGAAAAAGAGAACCTGTGCAATTATCTGTCATGGCGGTGCCGGTGGTATTAGTTTCCCCCAACGCCGAGCCAACGGGCTTACTAAAGCAACGAGTATTGGCTATGGCATGCTGACACAGGGTAGAAGCAGTCTTGATGCGGTACAGCGAGCCATCGAGATTCTTGAAGATACGAGTATCTTCAATGCCGGCACTGGTTCCTCTTTGAACCTCGCCGGCGTTGCAGAAATGGATGCTGCACTCATGACCAGTGATATGCGGTTCGGCGGCGTTGGCGCGATTACAGATGTAAGAAATCCGATTGCGGTTGCGCGTTTTGTTATGGAACGGACCGACCACCTTTTACTCTGCGGTGATCAGGCACTGCGGTTTGCACGGCTCATGAATGTGCCGCGGTATAACCCCGCGACAAAGGAAAAAAAGCGCATATGGCGCAGGCAAAAAAAGGCACGCGGGAACCGGTATTTCAAGAAAGTAAAGAATTTTGTGACACACTATGGTACTGTTGGAGCAGTTGCAGTTGACACGCGCGGTCTGATCAGCATCGCGACATCAAGCGGTGGTATTACATTTAGACTTCCTGGTCGGGTTGGTGACACACCACTCATTGGAACCGGCACGTATGCAGACCGACATGGCGGGGTTAGTGCGACCGGTCATGGCGAGCAGATCATGCGACATATGATTGCCTTCCGCGCGGTGTCTTTGATGCAGCGTCTTTCTGCCCGCGCAGCAGCCCAAAAGACAATGAGCTATGCGAAGAGGCACCAGTGTGCATGCGGACTCATCGGCATTGACAAGCGAGGCGCCGTTGTGTGGGCACACAATACCAAGGCTATGTCATGGTGTTTTATTAAAAAAGGTACGTTGCGTTTGTTTAAATACTGATGGCTGCGCATACGTCCTATCGTCGGATAGTCGGATCGTCAGACAATGAGACAATGGGACTATGAGACTAATTCATGCGTCCTATCGTCGGATAGTCGGATCGTCTTATCGTCAGACAATGAGACAATAGGACTATGGGACTAATGATATTCAGCTATCAGCCATAAGCTATGTGCAGTTAGTGTTCGAGCCTGGTCGAGAACTTCCTTAGTGTTCCCTTGCCTCAGAATTCCGCGTCCTCTGCGATTTTTCGGCGTTCTCCGCGTATCCTGCAAATGTCAAATGTTGAGACCTGACCCCAATAACCTGCTATCAGCCATATGCCATCAGCCGCGTAGCAAGCGATTGACATTTCTGCCAAAAAACATATAATCGGTTATGGCAAAAGTTGATAGGATACTCTGTCCATTCTGTATATTCACTGCCAAGTATGTTGACCTCATCTTTGCAGATGACGACGAGTACGTGTGCCCGAGTTGTAGCGCACGATTTTCGTACGAAGAATTGATGTATTTATATAGCTTTACTCAATACAACATCGAGCCACAAGACCGTTACTTTGAGCCAAAAACCTAATCGCGTGGGGTGTACTGACCGAACACCTCTTCCACCTCATTGATTGAGGGTGTGCGGTTGTGTCTGTAGTAAAAAATTTCCTGGTAGGTTTCATAGTCTTGTGTGTAAAAATCATCATGTAAAAGTTTTACCGGTATGACGTTCTGTTGTGCTACATAATTGCCGAGAAGAAATTCCAGTATTAATATAATAACAATAAAAGCAATGCCGACTGGCACGCGCAGGAATTTCAGTGATATTTCTCTTTGTGGCTTGTGCACGGCAACAGTTGGTTTCGCATACGAAATTTCAATCTGTCCCGTTGTCAACAGGCGGTACAGACATGAGTACGTTTGGAATCTCCCAAACCCTGATATCTCAACCAGATCAGCGACACTTCGGTGCCCGTCGAGTAGGGAGAGTACTCGTGACTCATTCTCTCCTGGTGTGAGTTTTAGTTCTGGCCGTTCAACTTTCTTGTACACAATATCTTCACTGGTGATGGTGTCTTTAATTCTCGGCCACTCATCCATACGCCGTGCAGACTCTAAGACGATTCCTTCCGTGTTCAGGCGCACTTTGATCATACTCTTGGGGTAGATAACAGATCCCTGCTCGAATTCGAAGGTGCCATGTTCCCATATAAATACCTCGTCAACGACTTCCTGTATCTTGAACTTGATAATCCGTTCGATTTCTTCTTTTGTGAGGTACTTATCCTCCAGAAGGATATTCATAATTGGCCGCTTCGTTTCATTGTGAATATCTTCGACCATCTGGTAAACATTCTTACCCACAATACCTGATTTCACGAGATATGATTCGAGCCGTTCCATTTTGTCACCGCGTTCGAAAAACGCGCCAGTGATCTGCCCATCAGCAAAGCCGACATCGACAACATCACTTTTCTTCTTGATCTTCAAGACACCCGTAAGATGTTCTTGTGCAACGAGTTGCAACACAGTCGAGAGATTTATGCTTTTTAGGTCGCCTTCAATGGGCATGGTGCTCCCGTATTGCTGAGAATGATACAATGTAGGCTATGACGGCAATGAAAATTGCAAGAAACCGGAGCAGTGCATCAAACCGAAGCGCTATCCATCCTGCAGGTTGTATAAAAATACCTGGGAATAGAACCGGTAGATAACCAATCATCACAATGCCGACGAGAATGAGACCAGCCATATGTCTACCGATATAAATCAGTCCTGCCCCAGGTACAATGATATTGATACTATAGAGTATGATTTGCCGCGTTCTTTCTTTTGCTTTACTGACAATTCTCCTCAGGTCGGTCTCGGTCTCTGTTTTTTTTGTTGATTTGAATTTCTCAAAGCAATATGTGCAGAGTGTTTCTCCTTCAATATCCTTTATGCAGTTTTTGCAGAGTGCTCGATTGCAGCTACTGCAGAAAAATGGAGCAGAGAACTGCAATCCTATGAAGCTGAGCACAAAAAGCACGAAGAACGGAATGACGTAGACGAATTTTACAATTCCATCAAATGTGAATTGCTCTGAGAACAGTATATCCAGAAAATCTTGGTTTGTTGGTTTGATATCAACCGGTTCTTTGTGAATGCTCGAAAAACCTCTTCGTCGTGCTTCGGCCATATGCCGATCCGACTCAGTATATTCAATATTCCTCAGTTTAATGAGCCCTCTGTTGAAGTGTGGTTCGCCGCGGTCTTCGCGCAGTAGTGATTCAACGTAGAGCGACTCAGCTTTGGCAATTTCATCTTGCGCGAAGTAGATATTCGCCAGGTTATTCGATACAGCGGCTGTTCTGTAATTATTATCGTAGAGTTCTTCGTACAGTGCTAACGCTTCATTTAGTTTGTCCTGATGTTTGAGTCCGTATGCGAGTAACGCTTTTTCTCGATTTGTTGCTGCCTCTACGTCCGGTGACGCGTCATAGTGTACGGTCTCATAAAGCCTATAGGTGTTGTTGCGTTCTTTCAGAAAGGTGATGAAATTAGTGAGCGGTACAGAGAGCACATACATCAGCAGGAGTATGGAAAGAGTGAACCGCAACCATCCCATTTCACGTTTGTTGAGAACAAAGATAAGCAAGAAGGCATACATAATGAATGCCACATACAGATTGCGGAGTACCAATACCGGTGCAAGAAGGATGAGAGCCTTAGCAATATCGACTGGTCCCACATGGATACGGGGCGGGATTTGATGGCTGAGAACCGGAAGATAAAAAATCATTTTAACAATAACATAAATGAATCCACTTAGAAAGACAGCTGCCATAAGGAGGATGCCAATATTCGTCGCAAGATAGAGCTGTGTCCTCAGGTTTGAGAAAACAGGCAGTGACAGAGCAGTTTTGATATAGCTGATATCGCGGTGACTGAATCCAAGGGTCAGGAAGGAAAGGAAGTTCTCAACTGCAGAAGAATCAAAATGTGCTGCCAGATGCAGTTTCTCGGCAGCCGTTTTGTGGTTGTCTGCTTCGCTTGCTTCCCACCGGAGTACTGCACTGAGATGAAAATTCGGCCTGAGACCACTTTTCTTGAGGAGCGAGTCAGCTTCTGGACTCTCAACATGAGTGCGGTAGAACCACAGCACCACAGGATCGTTAGCAAAATCTGAGATGT
>DAOVBK010000271.1 GCA_030670605.1 Candidatus Stahliibacteriota bacterium | reverse complement strand
TGTTGAGTTAACGCTCGCCCTCTACACAGCATTTGACTCAGATACCGACAAAATCATCTGGGATGTTGGTCATCAAACCTATGCGCAGAAGCTCATCACCGGGCGCTACGACAGATTTCATACACTGCGGTCATACAAGGGGATCAGTGGCTTTCCTAAGAGAAAGGAGTCAAAGTATGATGTCTTTGACACCGGACATTCATCAACGTCACTTTCTGCTGCAGCCGGCTTTGCGCTTGCTCGAGACTTGAATGGCGAGACGTTCCATATTGTGCCGGTGATCGGTGATGGCTCGCTTGGCGCGGGCATGGCGTTCGAAGCGCTCAATCATCTTGGCCATCTGAAAAAGGATGTCATCGTTATCCTCAATGATAATGAACGTTCGATTGGCGAAACAGTCGGTGCACTCTCTCAGTATCTCACCAGGGTAATAACGACGAGGACATACAACCGCTTCCGTGATGACTTATGGAAATTCTTCGGTCGGTTTCCACCATATTTCAGAGACCGCGCAAGAAATCTTGCGAAGAGGATTCAGGAGGGACTTAAAGGTTTGTACGCACCGCTCTTCATCTTTGAAGAGTTAGGATTTAGATATATTGGTCCACTCAATGGACACAAGCTCGGTGAGTTGGTTGATACATTTTCCAGGGTGAAGGAAATGAAAGGTCCACGCCTTATTCATATTGTCACAAAGAAAGGCAAAGGTTTTCCCATTGCAGAGAACAGACCCGAGCTCTTTCACGGCATCGGACCGTACTGCAAAGAAACAGGTGATGTTAAATCGAAGGCACGAACGTGGACATCAGTTTTCGGAGATACCATCGTTCGGCTTGCCAAAGAGAACAAGAAGATTGTCGCGATTACTGCTGGTATGTGTCTTGGCACAGGACTCAAGAAATTCCGGGATGAGATTCCTGATCGATTTTTCGATGTTGGTATTACGGAACAACATGCCGTGACAATGGCAGCGGCACTTGCGCTTCAAGGATACAGACCGATTTGTGCGATCTATTCTACATTCCTGCAGCGTGCGTATGATCAGATCATACACGACGTCTGCCTGCAAGAACTCCCTGTTATTTTTGCGATCGACCGCGCAGGTTTGGTCGGTCAGGATGGACCAACCCATCACGGGCCCTTTGATCTGGCATATCTGCGCTGCATTCCGAACATGATTGTCAGTGCTCCGCGTAATGGTGAGGAGTTCATTGCGTTGCTCAAGACCGCAGTCGCATATAGAGAAGGTCCCTTTGCCATCCGCTATCCCCGCGGTGCGTGTGGTGTCATTGAGAATGATGACCCGGTACCGATTGCTATAGGCACATGGGAAATGCTCGCCGATGGTGAGGGTATTGCAGTGATTGCAACAGGTTCAATGGTTGAAGCATCGCGCAAGGCGCTTTCATTGCTCGAAAAGAAAAAGGTGCGTCCCTTGCTTATTAATGCGCGTTTTGTCAAACCGATCGATATTGAGATGCTTGAACAGGTACTAAAGAGAGTGAAACACATTGTTGTTATTGAGGAAAGTGTGTTGCGTGGTGGATTTGGCAGTGCCATTATGGAATACTGTTCGCAGAAAAATGTGCCGGTCAACGTGCACTGTCTGGGGTTACCTGATCATTTTATTGAACACGGCGCACGCGAGAAACTCCTGGAGATCACTGGTCTTACTGCAGAAGGCATCGCCAAGACAGTAGGGGCTCTTTCATGAACATCATACTGACTGTCCTTGTTTTCACGCAATTGACAACGCCCTACCAGACACGGATTTTCCTTGATGCGGATGGTCGGTTTGTGATGTACGCTCGCTACTACGGCAATGAGCTTATTGGTATTGACAGCGTCAAAACCGTGTCTCAGTACCTGCGTGACGGTATTTCATCACGGAACCGCACTCTTCTGCTTGATGAGCTTAAGAAAGATCTGTTGCAGCAGGGAGGCTATGCGAACAGAGGACTTTTTGGAACGTTCGAGATTGCATTGCCAAAGGGCGGATTCGGTGATTTCATGGGTGAGACGGGCAAACTCGATGTTGGAGGTCACGTTAAAATCACAGTCGGTGGCAGTCAGACATTCATTTCAAATCTATCCGGCGAAGCGCGACCTTCCTGGCTTCCAGAACTAACGCTCAAACAGGAAATGGCAGTGAATCTGGATGGGCAGGTCGGGGATCGCATGAGAGTATTTATCGATCACAACTCTGAGCGGGTCAATGAAACCCAGAATAAGATCACCGTTACCTATAGAGGAAGAGAGGATGAAATTCTTCAAGAGATTGAAGGCGGTGATACACAACTGTCAATTCCTGCAACAACCTATACTGGTGACATCCCGTCACACCGTGGACTTTTTGGTCTCAAGTCAACGGTAAAGTTTGGACCGCTTGATATTGTCGCGATTGCATCAAAGGAACAAACACAAACCCAGGAAATCGAGATCGAAGGTTCAACACAGGCGCAGTACGATACGATCTGGGCAAAGGAATGGGAGCGCCGTCGGTTCTTCTCGCTTGGGACATCTGATGAGATCATAGAGCTCGAAGTGTATGTTGATGATAACATTTTTGCCAACAACAACCTCGGTGGCGATATAACATTTTATGGTGAAGCGTATCTTGATACGAATGATGACAACCTACCGGACCAACAAGAAATCGCGTCTAACTACTGGCAGGGCTATTTTACACTCAAGCGCGAAGGATTCACTGATTATTATAATTTCGTCCCGGGTGAAAATATCATTGAGCTTAACTATTCGCTCTATAATGACTACGTCCTTGGTGTGTGGTATGTGAAAC
>DAOVBK010000240.1 GCA_030670605.1 Candidatus Stahliibacteriota bacterium | reverse complement strand
GGGGTCGGTGCTTGACATTTTGACATTTTGACATTTGAAATGGGGTCAGACCCGCGCAATGAGCATGATGTTGGAAAATCATCTATCGAGCTGACGAGCACAGCAGTGGTCGGGTCAGACCCCATTTCTGAAGTTCGCTCGCGTGTCCCGAACGAAGTGAGAGGAAGAGTAATGTCGTATTCGTGATTCGTCAGTCGTAATCGTGAAAAAAGAGACGCGGATGAACGCAAATTGAACACCCTCACGTAATGGCTCATAGCTGATGGCTTATCGCGAATGGTAAGAATTCACCCTCATCCTAACCTTCTCCCTTCAAGGGAGAAGGAAAAGAAAGAGTACAGGGAGAGGGAATTTTGCACAGAGATGGAAACGACGCACGGTTTATGCTTGACTCTAGCCTGTAATCTGCTATTATTGTATATATAAGGAGGTTGGTGTGAAGATAAAGATTACTATACTTATGGTCTCACTCTGCGCTTTCGTGTGGGCGCAAGAGGAACTGCATCCCTGCGGTGGAATCTATGAAGATTTCTCACAAATTCCATGGATGATTGAAGATGATATTGAGGGTGTCGAAGTCGACCCGCCACCGGCGGTTGACCATACGGCAAACATGCCACCAGTTGGTGACCAGGGTTCACAGGGTTCATGTACGGCATGGGCAGTCGCATACAACTACAAAACGCATCAGGAGTGGATGGAACATGGATGGTCACTCGCCTTACCTGATCATCAATTCAGCCCTGCATTTGTCTACAATCACATTAATGGCGGTGGTGACAATGGCTCAGGCACGTCTGACGCGATGAAATGCCTGATCGAACACGGCTGCGCAAACATGGCAGAGTTTCCCTATACGCAGTCAAATTGCACCCGATGGCCAGCTGAATCGACCTACCTGCATGCCATACCTTATCGATGTCAGTCCGGACACTATATCTGGGTGACAACAGATCCGGGAATACTAGCAGCCAAACAGCACATTGCTGATGGCGATTGTGCAATACTCGGTATCTATGTCTGGAGCAATTTCGACAACATAAACCAGTTTGATACTGTGTACTGCTCTGCTGATTTGTACGGCACAAATCGAGGTGGGCACAATGTTTGCATTGTCGGCTATGATGATAATAAGATGACCAATGATGGACCGGGCGCATTCCGTGTGGTCAACTCCTGGGGTACAAGCTGGGGCAATCATGGGTATTTCTGGATGTCATATGAGGCATTAAAGGATTCGCGTATGTGTTACGGAACAGCCGCATACACGACTGACCGTATAGCCTACTCGCCGCAAGCGCTCATGCGTTTCAAGATCACGCAGTTAGCACGAGAATGGGTTCAGACCGCGGTGGGCTTTGCTGATGGTTGGTATAAGTACGTGTTTGACTGGAACCGCGGTCCTTCATCGCCGAATCCGTTTCCAAATAACAACATTGTGATAGACATCACTGAAGGACTGGCATCTGCTGATGCATACGATACCAACAAAGTTTACCTGTGGGTACGTGATCTCTGGATAGATGGCAGAGACGGCACGGTTGATCATTTCTCAGTCATCAATAATGCATGGGGTGCATATTCCCGGTCATTCGAAACGCCCATGACTATTCCCGATGACCGTTCACCTATCTTTGTGAATATGCGTCATCCTGCACAAATGCTTCACTGGCAGAGCTTCCACCGGCTACCCGCGAACACTGGTTGTTCTGACATGACTGGTACGCTCGATTCGGTTGAAGCGCTTTGGACATTTGCCGCCGGCAGTATGGTCAAATCATCACCTGCACTCGGTGATGTAAATGCTGATGGTGTACTCGATGTTGTGGTCGCAGCCTACAATGGAAAAATCTCTGCGATCCATGGTACGAACGGTGATACGTTGTGGCAACAGCTCATTGGCAGCGACATCCTCTCCACACCCTATCTCGCAGATGTTGATAGAGACGGCTATCTTGAAGTCATCATCGGTTCACAGACAAATCTGTACGCGCTCAACGGTGAGGATGGCGAGATTCTGTGGACGTACGCTGCTCAAGGGTGGATATACTCGTCACCGTGTGGCGGTGACATTGATGGCGATGATTGCCTTGAAATCATCTTTGGCGGCAATGATGGAAGGATTTACTGTGTAAACGGTGATGATGGCTCATTTGTGTGGTCGCTGTATACGGGTGCTCCGATTAATTCCTCACCCTGTCTTGGCAATCTTGACGAAGACCATCATTTGGAGGCAGTTTTTGGTTGCTCGAACAACTACGTCTATGCGGTTAATGCTGAGGATGGTTCGTTCTTGTGGGCATTTGCAACGCGCGCACCAGTGACTTCATCACCCTGTATCGCTGACGTCGATAATGACGGTACGCTTGAGGTCATTATCGGTTCACAGGATGATAGAATCTATGCACTCGATGGCGAAACCGGTGATTCTCTATGGTCATACACAACCACGGCTGGTGTGCATTCATCACCATGTGTTGGTGATATTGACAATGACAATATGCTGGAGGTGGTTGCTGGTTGCAATGATGCAACACTTTACGCAGTCAATGGCGAGGATGGCTCACTGCTCTGGTCATATGCAGCAGGCGCTGAAGTTACATCGTCACCTGCGCTCGCAGATATTGATAACGATGATGAGCTCGAGGTGATTGTCGGTGCCCGTGACAAGAAGGTCTATGCGGTCAATGGAATAGATGGCACGTTACTCTGGCAATATGAGACGAACAACGACATCAACTCTTCACCCGCGCTCGGTGACCTTGACGGAGATGGAAATCTGGAAGTTATTGTTAGTTCGGATGACTGGTATGTCTACGCGCTCACCGCTATCACGGGTATTGAAGAATATACTGACGAAAACGCAGAAACCAGACGCTTTGCTCTATCCCAGAACTATCCCAATCCAGTCGTAGAAAGAACGGCAATACAATACACGCTCGGTACGGCATGTCATGTTGAGCTGAAAATATTCGATGTGACGGGAAGAATCGTATCCGTGCTCGTTAATGAAGAGCAAACATCTGGTGTGCATCAGGTGGAATGGAATATCACGCAGTCACAAAAAGTAGCAAACGGTGTCTACTTTTACCAGTTATCAACTGACGGCTGGAACCAGACAAAGAAACTGATAGTTGCTCGTTAGTTACATACTAAAGAATTAGAGGGGGGCACAGAGGCCCCCCTCTCTTTTTCTATGTGTCTCCTACCTCACCAATATTACTTTTCTGACCGTACTGATTTCAT
>DAOVBK010000137.1 GCA_030670605.1 Candidatus Stahliibacteriota bacterium | reverse complement strand
AATGCATTCGTGACATCACGGTCGAATTTTGCGATTGCTATCTTGTCTTTTTGTTCAACACGAATCATTTTCTGCTCCACAAAGCGTCGGTTGCGAAAAAAACCATATTGCAAGACCTGATCCCATTGCCTTAGCGTTTTTCGCGGGAACTCTTGAGCTTCTGTCTCACCGCATTCATCTTTGATTTTGCCTGCTCATTGCGCGGGTTGATTTGCAGAACCTTCTCCAATTTCGTGAGCGCTTCATCCCACCGGCCTAATCTCTCATAAATCACCGCTGCCCAATACGCGGCATGCTCATAGTTCGGGTCAATTTCAAGCGCCGTCTCGTATTCATTCAGTGCTTTGTCGTATTTGCTCTGCGCAGTGTACACGGTTCCAAAATTGAAGTGCGTATGTGCGTAGTAAGGATTGATTTCAAGAGCTTTTTTGAACATCTGTTCTGCCCCATTGTATTTACGCATTCTGGCATACACAGTACCAAGATTATGATATGCCTGTCTGTGTTTTGGTGCGTACTCAACTGCTTTAAGATATTCTTCAACAGCCAATTCGTAATTCCCACCCTTTTCGTATGCGTTGCCGCCAAAGAGATATGCCTGTGCACGATTCATGTTTGTTACACCCTGTATATCAATATTAACCAATATACCGGCGAGAATTGTACCTGCAAGACAAAAGAAAAATGTTCTATATTCGCGTGACCTGAGCTTCTTAATCCCGTAATTAATCGTATATCCTGCAAATATTAACAGGATCGGTATCACCGGCAAGCGGTACCGCGCACAGACAAAAAAGAGTATGACTGATACCATATAGAGGAATAAGAACCCGTAGAGTAGTAGAAGTTTGCGCCAGTGTCTCCGAGAGATCATGATGCCGACCAGTGCGAGGGGACAAATTATGCCGAACGGGAATGCCAGTCCTTTGTGCCACATGAGAAATCTGAGTGTGTTTGAAAACCGTGCAAAGTAGTAACTATCTTCATTGTTTGTGACTTCAACACCTGTCCAGAAGTATGCAAATTTCTTACCCATGAGTTTAAACCATTCCCATGGTTGTTTGACAATAAACTCGAGTCCTTGCAGATACCAGTACCGCGATATCTGCGAAGGTCTTAAGCTCTTGCCAGTAGCTTTTTCCGCCAGCTTAACAGATGCCAACCAAACATTGTCCTGGAATTCACCGTGTGCTTCACCTATTCCTGGTGCGTGTGCTGTCCTGCCGTCGGCGGCAGGATTGTTACCAATAAAGAAATTCACCCCTCCTTGTGAAGATATCAAAACTAAATCTTTTGCTACAACGTAATTCCTTATTGCCACTGGCAGAATCACTGCGAAGGTCCCTATCAAGAACAATAACGCATACACAGACCGTAATTTCTTGACTGTACTACCCCTTTTGAATTTATGCATCAAGAAAATGAGAACGATAACCCATGGAATGAAAATGAGCACATTCGGACGTGCTATACTGGACAAGCCCAGTACTACACCACCAAGCAGCCAGTAGATTTTCCGAGGCTTATCAATTGCATTCAGTAAAACAAGTAACATGATGAGGTCAAGGAGAACAATGAGCGTGACAATCAAAATTTCACCCGCCCAATAGAAAAACGGACCGTAAAAGGCACCAATGATCGCACTTATGATTGCAGTTCTTCTATTGAACACCTTCAATGCAAGAAAGTAAATAAGAACACACGTTACTGCACTCATAAGCACCTGCACAAGTCTTGCAATGAATAAACTGTGTCCAAAGATCCTGTAAATCAATGTGAGAAAGATAGGATAGAGTGGTGCCCGAAAGACAGGTTCTATTGCGTGTTTCATGCCAAACGCAATACTCCGTGCCCAACTATCATATCGGAGGGCGTCAAGATAAAGATAGTTGGAAAAGGGGCTTTTGCTGTGCAGCTCGATAAGATATATCAACCCTACTGCAACTGCAACAAAAAATACAGAAATCGGTATAGCATTTCTGCGGATAAATGTGCTCAAAGTATACCGCTTCGCCATAAGCACCCTCTCTTACATTGTAGCGAAAACTGAAGAAATGTCAAAATGTCAAGCGCCAACCCCATCTGTTCCACTAGCTCAGCATAATTCTCTCCCTCCTTTGTCTGACATATGACATTCAAATCAAATGTCTTAACATACCAGTCAATCAGTTCTTCATAATTTTCCGCAAGAACTACGGGATTAAGCAAATTAATATTCATGATCTATATGCCCACACCTGCCTTTAACGTTACAAAATCTGCACGGCATATTTTGTAACGTTTAGCATTAGTAGTTTTTGAAGTCGCAGAATGCGATATCAAGAATTGCATAAATATCAGGCCTGCCTGCTTCGAGGATAGTGAGAAGACCCCATGGGTTACAACAACTTCTTAGAATGCCATGTCTGGCTTCCATATCTCCCACACATGCCCAGCTCTCGTAAGCGTCTCAGTTTCTGGTGGTAATGTCTTCTTTCCTGGTTGCCAGCCCGACGGCATCAGTTCTTTCGTGCGTTGATGATGTTGATACGCCCTCAATTGACGTAGCACCTCTGCTACATTACGGCCCACTGGTGGCGTTAGGATTTCCATTGCCTGAATGATCCCTTCTTTATCAATAAGAAAACGCCCCCGGACATCTACGCCCTTCTCATCATCATACACCCCGTAAAGAGAACCGATCTTGCCTCCGGGATCTGAAAGCATAGGATACGGTATGCCTGTTTCAACCATCTTGGATAACTCTACTTCTTGCCATACCTTGTGAGAGAAGTTGCTATCAACGCTGATTGCCAGTACCTCAACCTTAAGTTCCCGAAACTCGGGATACTTGACGGCAACCGCCGTCAATTCTGTCGGTCAAACGCACGTGAAATCAGCAGGGTAGAAACATAGCATCACCCATTGACCTCGATAATCAGAGAGTTTGATCGTCTTTGCCGAGCCTTTGTAAAATGCATTGGCAGCGAATTCGGGTGCTTGCCTACCTACCATCACGCTCATGTATATCACCCCCTTTCTGTTTTTCTTAATCGAGTTCCATATTATGAATTTTACTACTGTCCCATGAAATGTCAACGTATCTCACAGAATTTTTCCCTGCCGAATCAATAGGCAGTAGAACTGCAGATTTTCAGGCCTGTCGAAGATCTCGGAGGAACCGATGGTTCTGAAGAAACTGAAGGCTTCGCCTGTATCGAATTTTTCAAGATGAAAAATGTAAGAAGACCCCATGGGCTACTGATTTGTCCAATGTCGAGATTTGACCCCAACAACCGTATCACCTCCACTATCGAATTCTCAGCAATTTGCATGATATAATTTGCTGTTTGTTTCATTCTATGGTAATCTTGTTGTTACGTTCGAATTTCTTGATATCACCAATGAGCTTTCCGAAAATACTACTTTGTAGAGATTCAATATGCAGATAGTCCCCACGAACCATGTCAATTAATGCTATGTACTTTCTGTATTTAGTACCGATTCTTTCGCGCTTATCATAAGGCCACAAGTAATTGCGCGTATACCGAACTGCTATTGGACAATATGGCACAACTGCTGATTGATTCCTTTTGATAACAATCGGGAATATCCAATTGTGAACAAAATTGTTTCTTATGTTTAGTATTTCACGAACAGCACTGTTCGTTAAGAGTCTACTGTATCCGGTGATGCGATACTTTCGATACTTTTTCCTCAACTCCGCCCAAGCAAGCCAATGCCTAACATATCTGAACTTATCTTTTCTCTGAAAAGCACTCTGCGGACTGTTCACGATGAATATCAAGCGTGCAAGGTTATCCATTACAGAACCACTATGAATGTAAAATTCCTTCAATGATTTTCGGAAATAGAAGAAGTGGATGCTGTTATATCTTAGAACGGTATCTAGACACTGTTTGATAAAACCAAGAGAAACAATGACTTCATAATGAGTTTTACCAAGGTCCAGATAGGCTTGTCTGACAACATTATCAATTTCGCTTACACTTTTCAGAACACTCGAGTGAGTCCCTAGATTAATTGCATATCTAAACTTCGCCCAGTTCGTTATGTCTACGTGTAGTACATCTCTGACATACCTCTCAACCGGATCTAGTCTTATTCGTGATGGGTCGAAGCTACGCGGGATTCTTCTTGCCATTGGTCATTACTCTAGTGCTCGAAATATCACGTTTGGTCATAAACACCCTCTCCCAGATTGTAGCGAAAACTGAAGAAATGTCAAAATGTCAAGCGCCAACCCCATCTGTCGTGATTCGTATGTCGTACTCGTATATGAATACCCTCACCTAAAACGACGGGGAGCAGCAATTGATACACCCTCACCTTAATCCTCTCCCTCAAGGGAGAGGAAATTGGGTTTGTGATTCTCCCTCTGCAGGAAGAGGAAGTATTATTGATTGGTGCGCAGTTGAAGTTACTCCTCCTTTTGAGGTTCTTGTGACATCGCTTCCTCGAACAATCCTGCAAGGTCGAAGATATTGTCTTTGTTCAAAACTACTTCAATCTCGTCGCCAACTTCCACCTCAACTGGTATGAGCCAACAGATTGGTTTACCTTCAATGTGTACGACCTTGGTTGCAATCCATTTCTTACCTGCAGGACCAGTGGTACTATACCCAGCATCGTCAGTCAGAAGAAATAGCATAGCGCCGGTAACGACTTCAAAGCAATCATTCCAGGAGACCCTCATACCAGAATGAAACCACATTTGTCTCTCTTTTTCGTCTTTTGCTTCTTCCATGTTCTTTCTGTAGAAATCTTTGACTATTTGCACTCTTTTTTCAAACCTTGGTATTGGGTCTTCGTCGAGTATTGCATATTGTACTGCATGTGGTTCAAGCTCAGGCATGTCAAGTTTTATGTGCATTCGCCAGGTGACCTTTTGATCCATCTCTTCCATTTCTTTGTCTGTTGTTGCATAGGAGACTGTGATGATAAAACCTACGACAAGAATAATGGGTATGATAATCTTGTACTTCATGTTTCCTCCTCGCTACAGTGATTCTAGGACATGGGATGGAATTTGTCAATGGCACAGATTTCACACTCGGGGTC
>DAOVBK010000200.1 GCA_030670605.1 Candidatus Stahliibacteriota bacterium | reverse complement strand
CTGTTATCAAACAAGGGTAGGTGTATCAGATGTCTATTCTTTTTTCTTTCTATTTTACCAGTAAGATTTTATCTTGTGCCCAAAATTCACCAGCATCAAATCTGATAAAATAAACACCAGACGCAACTTTTCTGCCTTTCTCATCACAACCGTTCCAGACATTGGAATAATAACCAGAATCTTGTATTTCGGAAACCAATGTCTTCACCGCTCTGCCACTCACATCATAAATCACTATCTCAACTGCTGTCTGTCTGGGCAATGCATAATCAATACGCTTGCTCGATGTCTCAATAACCCACTCCGGCACACGGTCAGACGCAAGAGCCACATCACAATACTGCTCAACATTCGATCGCCGCCAGCACGCTACGGACGTACCCTTTGCCTCATTCGTGTACTCGGTCGGATTCCAGGTCGTCTCAACAACCGCCACAAACATATAATGGACACCAACGTCAATCGCAAAGTCAGGACCACCCCACTCCATGAATAAATCATTCCATCACCAACTCTCAAAGGACTAATCATCACGCACATTCGTTCTCTTGATCAACGGATCACCACCCGAACTCAAGTCATCGGTCACATCCGATACCGTACTGTAGTTGCTGTCCCAGGGTAAACTCGTTCAGTTCCTGTCGGTCGCACTCGCATTCTCCACAACAGTCTTGCGCATCGCATACGCCATATTCGACTTCTTACCCCGATTCAATGCATTATCAACCGCCTTGACCAGATAGTAGTAGCTCGTCGCACCAGTCAACGCACCGGTATCAGTGTACTCAGTATCAGGATGGGCAATGCCACCAATCGAATCAGGCGAAGCCGGTATAAAATCAGGCGATGCGCTACGATAGATAACATACCTACCCATGGTCTCAGGAAACCCACTCGTATCAGTCGTTACCATATTCCAGTACAACTTCACATCACTACCGGTCTTCTCGGCTTTAGTCACCAAAGGCGATGCAGGAGGAGTATTATCAGCAGGCTCGTGTGTTTTCATCAATATATCATCAACATACCACCCCTCAGCAGTAACACTTCCGTCGCTTATGAATCTGAACCTCATTCTGATCGTCTCGCCATTGTAAGCATTCAATGGATATGAGGCTTGGGTCCACGCAGATTGTGTGCCAGTGAGTACTGAAAGCGTCTTCCACCACCCAGAACCATTATCTACTTCGACATATCCATAATCCCAATCTGCCTCAAGAACATACTGATGGTAAAATGTGAGAGAACTGTCAGGTGTAACAACAAAATAGGGCGAAATGAGTGATGCGTCATTCTCATCGATATAATGCCAAATTGTCTCATATCCACAATACCAGGAATGGGTAGGAGAATTGCTCTTATGAGCAGTAATGTGCCAGTTATCTAGTATTCCGGAGTGAGTCCACCCGCCCTGTCCTGATTCTACATCATCTGAAATGCCTGGTGCAGACGTGACAATAAAAGGCACTGTATCCGATGGTGAGCCGAAGTCTAATACGAATTCTGGCTGATGTGGATCAGGACATGCACCACTGATGGTGATGTACGTGTGTATTACAGTATCGACTTCACTGCGCTCTATCGAAACAGTCTGACTATTACTACTGTCAATAGTTATGTATGTATCGGATGTGCTAACAGTAGCACCGCCGGTGTAGGTTCCATCACCCATATTCTTTGCTGACATACGCAACACAGCACTTTCGCCGGGTTCAGCAACTCCGTTACCATTACCACTCGTTTCAACAACTTCCATGCCGTAGTATTCCATATCTGGATCATTGACAAAGGCGATTTCTGCACCCTGATAAATCGTTCTGTCGGCTGCCTGGACGAACACAACAATGTCGCAGTTGTCCTCATTCCAGCCTCCAGCGATTGAAAAATTACGTGACTTCGTGACTGAATCGCCCGCAGCAATTGTCACTGATTCACCAGTGGCATTAGGTAACATGTCTCTCATCACAAACTGCAGGGAATCCATATCTTGCCACGCGTATGCTTTATGGCTCTCGACAATGACGAAATGGACCGTGCCACTTCTTGATGTACCAGATGTATTCTTGATCTTGGCAGTAACTGTACCTGTCCTGTCAAACTCCTGGTATGTAATCGAAAGCGATATGTCGAGCGGGCTGAATGTACGTAAGCGGTTGTGTATGATGTTTTGTGTGAATGGATACATTGTCCCATAATGCATACCGCCAGCAAGAAAGTCAGAAACGCCATCAAAATATGTTTTTGGATAACCAGTAACATTGTAATAATTCAATCTCTGAACTGCTTCTGCTGAATAGAATGGATCACTTGCTGAAGGATGATACGAGATCACTACGACAGAATCATATGAACGATGATATATTTCAGTCTGCGCACGTGCTTGACCAGGACAGTACTGACACCATGTTGCTGTGAAGTTCTCCAGCACAACGGCTCTCTGAGTCGCAAACAGTGTTGCACAAAGCACTAACAAGAAAAACAGTATTCTCCTCATTGTTCCTCCTCTTTTGTATATCTATATAGATATAGGTAAATTAAGCAATGCCCAGTAAAATACTCTGAATATCCACCAACATCTTATTTATTGGCTTACGTACATTGCACTTAATTTACCAACCAACCGTTTATGTGACCTTGTTCTTTTCCCCCTCACAAGGATTCGCATAAACGTGTTTCACATACAAAGGGGTTTTAGAATCCTCTCCCTTATGAAGAACCCACAACACCTGCACAGTTTACGCTCCGACCCCACCTAATAGTATTACCAAAGAGACGCATGTTAATACCCCCTCCTAGACCTAAGGTTAATACACAGATAACAAACAATAAGGTGAAATTCTCTGTTCCACAATCTGCTTGACCAACAATACCTTATCCTGTGCGATGAATTCTCCGGCAATCAGCCTCACAAAGTAGACTCCAGCAGCGACCTGACGACCATGCATGTCAGAACCGTACCAGGCTGCACTATAGTAACCAGGATCACGTCGACCAGATGCGAGCTGAACAACTTGACGCCCTGTAACATCGTACACTACCAAATCAACCACTACCTGTTCAGACAATGTATAGGTAATACTCGTTTGTTGGCTGAATGGATTCGGTGTGATCGCGAAATCCATGCCGTTCCACATCAAGAACAGGTCATCCCATATCCAGCTTTCATAGTACTGATCATCGCGCAGGTTTGTGATTTTCGTTAATGGATCACCTGCCGGGCTCAGATCGTCAGTCAGCTCAGACACAGTGCTGTAAGCATTGTTCTACGGCAGACCGATCCAATTCTTATCCTTCATGGCCGGATTTTCATTAAAGGATTTATTGAATTTGCACGCCATGTTTGACTTGGCACTCTTGCGACCTTCCGTATTGACTGCCTTGACGAGATAGTAGTAACTCCCTGACGTCAAAAGCGCCCCGGCATCCGTGTACGTTGTGTCCGGATGCAGCACCGCACCGATTGAATCACCCGGCGTCGGCACAAAATCTGGCGCTGCGTTCCGGTACACGACATAGCAGTCCATCGTCTCAGGATTACCAAGCGTATCAGTAGTAACAGTATTCCAGAAGAGCCTGGCATCTGCACCCGATTTCTCAACCTGGGTAATATACGGCGCCACAGGAGGAATCACTGCTTCATGAATGACTATGCCAAAGAAATGCATAATCGAATCCAATAACACGGCACGGGTCGAAGGAGGAGTACCATCATTTAACAAAGCCAACTCAAACGAGGTACCCACAGTACGATAGGTCCCAGCATCATTCCCAACACCACAATTGTAATCATCATTCCCATCATGGAAAATCAAGAAACCAGTACCCATAGGATCAATATGGTCT
>DAOVBK010000241.1 GCA_030670605.1 Candidatus Stahliibacteriota bacterium | reverse complement strand
TTCACTTGCCTATGATGGTTCGTATATTTACTGTACGACATACGGTGATTCGGGATTTGTCGTGCTCAGTCTGAGTAGTCCGACGAGCCCGTCCGTTGTCGGGTCAACAAAACTCGGGAACCTGACCATGGGCTTGGATGTACAGGGAAGCTATGCCTATGTTGCGACATTCATGGCTGGTTTAAGTGTTGTCTCGATTTCAGATCCATCAGCACCGTCATTAGCCGGTTCCTATGATACCCCAGGGCAAACCTATGATGTGTGTATCATCCATGACACCGTTGCATATCTTGCCGACGGCAGTCAGGACCTTCGATGGTTGAACGTGAGCAATCCTGCGTCAATAACAGAGATAGGACAGATGAGCACGCCAGGCATTGTTAAGGGCCTGTGGTGTGATGGATTTCTATTTGTTGGGAGCGGACCAGGTGGTGTTGGCATTGTGGATGTTTCTGACCCTGCGGTCCCAGATTCATTATCTTGGTTTGATACTGGTGGTCAGCCCTATAGTGGATATCGAGACGGGTGGAAGCTGTATGTGGCAGATGGACCGTCTGGAATTCGCGTGCTTGATGTCGGTGATGGAACGAATCCAACCGAAATCGGTTACCTTGATTCCTATGGCAGTGCCAATGCGATTACCATGAGTCAGGGTAGGATTATTGTGGCTGATGGTGATGATGGTATCTACATCATGGCATTTACCGGGATTGAGGAGAATCAAGCTCAGGATGCGGTCAATATCATGTTCAGCACCTTCCCTAATCCGTTCAAAGCGAGCATGACCATTCAGCTGGCAAGTAGTATACAAGAACACGTCAAGATTGTCGTGTATGATGTTCTCGGAACCCAGGTAAAGTACATCGCGGACCAGGTCATTGCGCCAGGTCGGTATGACTACACCTGGGATGCGACAAATGATGCCGGACAGTCAGTAGCAGCTGGTGTTTACCTCGTAGAAGTGACTGCTGGCAATACAGTTCAGACACAGAAAGTTATTTTTGTACAATAGCAAAAACACACAGAAGCGTCAGGGGCGGGCCTTTGGCCCGCCCTTTCCTTTTCGTACTGGTAATTTATCTATCGTACTCGTACGATAATCATTGCACATTTTTACAAAAACTGCACGGCAGAATATGTGAACTTCAGTGGAAAATCCCAAACACCAAATTCCAAAACCGCTAAACGTTACAAAAACTGCCGTGCAGATTTTGTAACGTTTAGTATGGTGGCTTCCGATTTGTGCTGTGCGCAGCTGTTCCTATTCACCATTCACTATTGGCAATTCACTCTTTGACTCTGTGGCTCTTCCACTTCTTGACTCTTTTACTTACTACTTTCACCTTTTACTGCCTACTTTCTATTCTATTATACTCAGCCAGGGACCGAGCAGAAACTGCAGTCTGCCGATCAAGAGACTGATACGCGCTATGACTGTATAGCCAAATGCGGCACCAAATCCGATCACGCCGAAGCCCTAACCCAATTTACCGCTGACTTTGTCTCACTGATATCAGTTGACATCTGACGTGAGTTAGATTATCATCCCTCAGTAAACAGTGCTTGTTTGGAGTGAAGGAGGTAGCAGTATGCAACGACATAACATTTGTCGAGTATGTATCGCATTTTTATTTCTTATTTCGATTGCCATTGCCAACACCGCAGGTCCTCCACAACCATGTCGTGAGTATCAAATCAAGGTTCATGACATCAACCAGGTGGAGCTGTCAGTTTCCAATTACGGCAAGTACGGGCAGAGCACGAATGGATGGTATGGTGGCTGGTGGCCCAAAGGCAGCGGGCATGAGTATATCTTTGGCGCTGGTACGTGGTTCGGCACGATTGTTGATGATGATACACTTGTGACCATTGGGTACGGTCCGCACGGTGGTGAAAGCGAATACGTTCCGGGTACGGTTGGGATGTCGGTGAGTGACCCGGATGCAATCATCTTTATGTATCCATCAACCTGGCCACCGCCGGCAGGTACGTTTCCCATGGCGCCGCAAGCGCCGGTGTCACATCAGGATTCCTGGTGTGTCTATAATGACCTCGATGAGACAGCACATGTGCCTGGTGATACCCGGCCGATCGGTCTTGAGGTGTATCAAACCATCTACGCCTGGAACTTAAGTGCAACGAAAGATATTGTCTTTGTCCGGTTCGAACTCAAGAACGTCAGCGGCACTAACCTTACTGATTGCTATTTTGGGATCTGCGCTGATAACGCGATCGGCAATGAAGTCGGTGACGCTGCCAATGATATTATTTCAGGAATCGTCGAACGCTGGTACGTTATTGAGGGGGAATCCCTGTTTGTTGATGACCTTGCCTACCAGTGGCAGGAAGAACCAGAGGCAGGTTGGGAAGAGTTCCCTGGCACGCTTGCCTATGACTACCTGCAGAGTCCGTATGACCTGCAGTTTGGTGCGGATAAAGATAATGATACCATTCCTGACCAGTACGAGCGGGACAGTGCGTACTACGTAAACAACTGGCCTGAATACAAGTGGGATGTTGACCTTGATGCAACACCTGACTGGCGCGACCCGTCACAGAACCCACAACTCGGCATGACTGCGTTCAAGCGTTTCACCTTACAGGTGGAACCAAACCTTGATCCAGAACGCTACGTCACATTGCAGGGTTATAATTTTCTGACGCACGTGTATGAGCCATTTGATACGGTGCCACCCGAGCCCGCTGACCAGAGAATCCTTCAGTGCAGTGGTCCATTTGAACTCGAGGCTGATTCGACGGTTATTGTTCTTGTTGGGATTATGTTTACCTACTGGCATGACATCTACGGTAGACCTGATTCTGCCCTTGCTGAAATTGACAATACGACACAATTTATTTATGACAAGAACTGGCTCTTACCTGGGCCGCCACCGCCACCAAACATCACACTGATCCCCGGTGATAAACAGATCACACTTGTCTGGGACAACGTTCCTGAAATAACTCCTGATCCGTACTACGAGATCGTCAGTATTCCAGGAACTGCGCTGTATGACCCGTACTATCAAGAGTATGATTTTGAGGGGTATGGTGTATGGAGGAGCACAACCGGCAGAGCCGATGACTGGGAGCTTTTGGCGCGTTGTGACTTGCAGAATGGCATTGTGTTTGAGGATAGCACGCAGCCTGATTCGATTCGTATTCGTGCTGAGGATACCGGTATCTACCATTCGTTTGCGGATGATGATGTGCGTAACGGGTTTACGTATC